>JANJSW010000176.1 GCA_024711415.1 Thermomonas sp.
GGTCAAGGTGGAGCCGGTGCTGCTGGGCATCACCAAGGCCTCGCTGGCGACCGAGTCGTGGATCTCGTCGGCATCGTTACCGGATACCACCCGCGTCCTCACCGAATCGGCGGTGGGCGGCACCCGCGACACCCGGCGTGGCCGGAAGGAGAACGTGATCGTCGGTCGCCTGATCCCGGCCGGTACCGGCCTGGCCTACCACAGCCAGCGCCGCAAGAACGCCTCGGGCCTGACCGAGGCGGAAATGGCCACGCTGGCCGGCGAGCCGGCCGAGGCCGAGTCCGCCGCGGAATGATGCGGCTGCAGCCCCGTCCGGCCTGACCGCCGGACGGGGCTTGCTGTAGCGGAATGCGGCTGGTATAGTCGCCCGGTTATTCGATGGCGTTCAGCCATCCAGATCACCAAATGAGGTCGCAGGAAGCGCCTCGTGTTGGGTCCAGGACGGACGGGATCGCAGATCAATCGCCGCTGCCCGCGATGCGGGCGGGGTGGTTTTTCGGTATGGCTGCGTTTGATCGCAAGGTCGAGCGCGGGCTATACTTTTTCGTCTTGGCTGGCTGGATTGCGACATGGATCCGGCCTGCTTTGTCTCCGAATGGGCCCCAGGCCCGCCAATTGAGCCCCGAAATGGCAACGATCAACCAGCTGGTGCGCAAGCCGCGCAGCCCGGAAACCTACAAGAGCACCTCGCCCGCGCTGGCCAACTGCCCGCAGCGTCGCGGCGTGTGCACCCGCGTGTACACCACGACCCCGAAGAAGCCGAACTCGGCGCTGCGCAAGGTCGCCAAGGTGCGCCTGACCAACGGTTACGAGGTCATCTCGTACATCGGTGGCGAAGGCCACAACCTGCAGGAGCACAGCGTGGTGCTGATCCGCGGCGGCCGCGTCAAGGACCTGCCGGGCGTGCGCTACCACACCGTGCGCGGTTCGCTGGACGCCGCCGGCGTTGCCAAGCGCAAGCAGGCGCGCTCCAAGTACGGCGCCAAGCGTCCGAAGTCCTAAGAGGCGGGCCGTCCCGGCACGCCCGGGAACCGGTTCATCCATGCAGATAAACGGTGGGCTGCCGCCCGCCCCACGAGAGAAGCAACATGTCCCGTAAAGGCAATACTCCGCAGCGTTCGGTGCTGCCGGACCCGAAGCACGGAAGCGAAACCATCGCCCGCTTCATCAACATGGTCATGCAGAGCGGCAAGAAGTCGGTCGCCGAGAAGATCGTGTACGGCGCGATGGACGTGATCGGCGAGAAGAACCCGAATGCGCTCGAGCTGGTCGAGAAGGCGCTGGGCAACGTGTCGCCGTCGGTCGAGGTGAAGTCCCGTCGCGTCGGTGGCGCCACCTACCAGGTGCCGGTTGAAGTGCGCGCTTCTCGCCGCATGGCGCTGGCGATGCGCTGGCTGATCGAATCCGCCCGCAAGCGCGGCGAGAACTCGATGCCGCGCAAGCTGGCCGGCGAGCTGATCGATGCGTCCGAGAACCGTGGTGGCGCGATCAAGAAGCGCGAAGAAACCCACCGCATGGCCGACGCCAACAAGGCGTTCGCCCACTACCGCTGGTAATTCCGGCGGCGCTTCAGGGCGGGTGGCAGCGATCCCTGTCATCCCGCCTCGCGGCCCCGAACAGGCCGTGCGATCCCGAACGCCGCCGACAGGCGGCATTCGGTCATTCCGACATCCGAAAAAATTGAGAGGCTCCCGTGGCCCGTTCCACTCCCATCGAGCGTTACCGCAACTTCGGCATCATGGCCCACATCGATGCCGGCAAGACCACTACGTCCGAGCGCATCCTGTTCTACACCGGCAAGAGCCACAAGATCGGTGAAGTGCACGACGGTGCCGCCACCATGGACTGGATGGAGCAGGAGCAGGAGCGTGGCATCACGATCCAGTCCGCCGCCACCACCGCGTTCTGGAAGGGCATGGACAAGTCCCTGCCGGAGCACCGCTTCAACATCATCGACACCCCCGGGCACGTCGACTTCACCATCGAAGTCGAGCGCTCGCTGCGCGTGCTCGACGGCGCGGTGTTCGTGCTGTGCGCCGTCGGCGGCGTGCAGCCGCAGTCCGAGACCGTGTGGCGCCAGGCCAACAAGTACCACGTGCCGCGCATCGCGTTCGTCAACAAGATGGACCGTACCGGCGCGAACTTCCTGAAGGTCCGCGACCAGCTGAAGGCGCGCCTGGGCGCTTCGCCGGTGCCGATGCAGGTGCCGATCGGCGCCGAAGACAACTTCGAGGGCGTGGTCGACCTGCTGAAGATGAAGGCGATCCACTGGGATGCCGCCAGCCAGGGCCTGACCTTCGAATACCGCGAGATCCCGGAGAACCTGAAGGCGCAGGCCGACGAGGCGCGCGCGTTCATGGTCGAGGCCGCGGCCGAGGCCAGCGAAGAGCTGATGGACAAGTACCTCAACGAGGGCGAGCTGTCCGAGGACGAGATCGTCAAGGGCCTGCGCGAGCGCACCCTGAAGACCGAGATCGTGCCGATGTTCTGCGGCACCGCGTTCAAGAACAAGGGCGTGCAGGCCATGCTGGACGGCGTGGTCAACCTGCTGCCGTCGCCGGTCGACGTGCCCGCCATCAAGGGCGTGGACGTGGACGACGAAACCAAGGAGCTGGAGCGTCATTCCAGCGACAAGGAGCCGTTCTCGGCGCTGGCGTTCAAGATCATGACCGACCCGTTCGTGGGTTCGCTTACCTTCTTCCGCGTCTACTCGGGCGTGCTCAACGCCGGCGACCAGGTGCTGAACTCGGTCAAGGGCAAGAAGGAGCGCATCGGCCGCGTGCTGCAGATGCACTCCAACAACCGCGAGGAAATCAAGGAAGTGCTGGCCGGCGACATCGCCGCCGCGGTGGGCCTGAAGGACGTCACCACCGGTGACACCCTGTGCGCGATCGACGCGCCGATCATCCTCGAGCGCATGAGCTTCCCGGAGCCGGTGATCTCGATGGCGGTCGAGCCGAAGACCAAGTCCGACCAGGAGAAGATGGGCAACGCCCTGAGCCGACTGGCGCAGGAAGACCCGTCGTTCCGCGTGCGTACCGACGAGGAGTCCGGCCAGACCATCATCGCCGGCATGGGCGAGCTGCACCTGGACATCATCGTTGACCGCATGAAGCGCGAGTTCAACGTCGAGGCCAACGTCGGCAAGCCGCAGGTGGCCTACCGCGAGACCATCCGCAAGTCCGACGTCAAGAGCGACTACAAGCACGCCAAGCAGTCGGGCGGCAAGGGCCAATACGGCCACGTGGTGATCGAGCTGTCGCCGATGAGCGAGGCCGACAAGGCGAACCCGGATGTCAAGAACGACTTCCTGTTCGTCAACGAGATCACCGGCGGCGTGATCCCGAAGGAGTTCATCCCGGCGGTCGAGAAGGGCATGCGCGAAACCATCACCAGCGGCCCGCTGGCCGGCTATCCGGTGGTGGGCGTCAAGGTCAAGCTGGTGTTCGGCTCGTACCACGACGTCGACTCGTCGGAAATGGCGTTCAAGCTCGCCGCGTCGATGGCGTTCAAGGAAGGTTTCCGCAAGGCCGATCCGGTCCTGCTGGAGCCGATCATGAAGGTCGAGATCGTCAGCCCCGAGGATTACCTCGGCGACGTGATGGGCGACGTGAGCCGCCGTCGCGGCGTGCTGCAGGGCCAGGACGACAGCCCGTCGGGCAAGATCATCAACGCGATGATCCCGCTGGGCGAGATGTTCGGCTACGCCACTTCGCTGCGTTCGATGTCGCAGGGCCGCGCTACCTTCTCGATGGAATTCGACCATTACGAAGAAGCGCCGAACAACATCGCGGAAGCGGT
Organism: Thermomonas sp.; assembly: GCA_024711415.1. Lineage (GTDB taxonomy): Bacteria > Pseudomonadota > Gammaproteobacteria > Xanthomonadales > Xanthomonadaceae > Thermomonas. The sequence goes on from JANJSW010000176.1 coordinate 3,802, forward strand.
GATCAAGAAGGCCTGATGGCCGCCTTGCGAGATCCGGGATCCCCAGCGGTCCCGGATCCCGCGAACCAGCATTCCCGGGGCGCCGCACGGACGGCGACCCCATCCACAAATCCCCAATCTCGGAGTTTCAGGCAATGGCAAAGGGTAAGTTCGAGCGCACCAAGCCCCACGTGAACGTGGGCACGATCGGTCACGTTGACCACGGCAAGACGACGCTGACGGCGGCGCTGACGAAGGTGGGCGCGGAGCGTTTCGGTGGTGAGT
>JANJSW010000171.1 GCA_024711415.1 Thermomonas sp.
GAAGGCGATGAACTCCAGTCCCAGCCGGGTGAACAGCGGGGTTTCGCTGCGGTGGTTGATGAGGAAGCGGCGCAGCAGTGCCTGCCAGTCGGCATCGCCCAGGGTCCGGCGGATCACCGGGAAGGTGCCGGCCAGCAGGCCGTCGAGGATGTTGGCCACCAGCTCGCGATAGACCGCCAGCCGCCGGTCTTCGATGCCGGGTGGGCCGGCGTGCGTGGCCGGATCGCGCACATGCGCGGCCAGTGCGTGCAGTTGGTCGTTCAGCGCGCTCATGCCGCGGCCTGCAGCGCACGGATGCGCGCCACCTCGTCCACCAGCACGGGCAGCGGCGGGAAATTGAAGTCGCGCTCCAGCTGGGTCGGGCGCACGCCGTGGGTGGCGTTGGCGAAGCCGAGCAGCGCCCACACGTCGTCCTTCACCGCCGTGCCGTGGGTGTCGATCTTGAGGTCGTCGGCCTCGTCGAAGTGGCCGGCAACGTGGTAGCTGGCGATGCGCTGCGTCGGCATCGCCGCGATGAAAGCGCGCGCGTCGTAACCGTGGTTGATCGCGTTGACGTAGACGTTGTTGACGTCCAGCAGCAGGTCGCAGCCGGCTTCGGCCAGCACCGCCTGGATGAAGTCGGCTTCGGCAAGCTGGCGAAAGGGCGCGGCGTAGTAGCTGACGTTCTCCACCGCGATGCGCCGGCCCAGCGCGTCCTGCACCTGGCGGATGCGCGCCGCGACGTGCAGTACCGCTTCGTCGGTGAACGGCAGCGGCAGCAGGTCGTAGAGGTGGCCGCCGGCGGCGCAGTAGCTCAGGTGCTCGCTGTAGAGCGCGACGCGGTGGCGATCCAGGAAGTCGCGGGTCTGGCGCAGGAACGCGTGGTCCAGCGGATCCGGGCCGCCCAGCGACAGCGACAGGCCGTGGCAGCTCAGCGGATGCCGCGCCGTCAGCGTTTCCAGCTGCTCGCCGAACGCGCCACCGACGCCGATCCAGTTGTCCGGCGCGCATTCCAGAAAATCGAAGGCGCCCGCAGGCGCCCCGATCAGTTCTTCCAGCAACGCGCGGCGCAGGCCAAGCCCGGCGCCGTGCGGGGGCAGGACCTCAGCCACGGCTCACATGCTGCCGCCGCACTTGCCCTCGCCGCATTTGCCTTCCCCGCACTTGCCTTCGCCGGCGGCCTTGCCGTCCTTCTTCATGGCGGCGTGGTGTGCGTCCATTTCGGCCTGGCTGATGAAGCCGTCGCCGTCGGTGTCGATCTTCGGGAACATCGTGTCCTTGCCGCCGTGGGCAGCGGCGAACTCGGCGCGGGAGATGCGGCCGTCCTTGTCGGTGTCCTTCTGCGCCATGCCGCAGCTGCCTTCGTGCTTGGCCTTGTCGGCCTTGGCGGGCTTGTCGGCGCCCATCATGCCGGCGCCGCACTTGCCTTCACCGCACTTGCCCTCGCTGGCGGCGGCCTTCGGTGGATCCTGCAGGTAACCGTGCGCCATCGCGTCCATCGAGAACAGCGGGCCGGCGAGCGCACCGGTGGCGACGGCAGCGCCGAGCACCAGCGCCAGGGGATTGCGGGATTGCGACATGGTCGACTCCTTGCGCGGATGCGCCTGATGGTGGGGCGATCCTACCGCTTGCGGCACGGGGCGGCCAGTCGCCGGCCCGTGCCGTTCGGGGCGGTTCAGACGGCGGTGGTGTTGCTGTCGTCGCGCTTGTCGCGCTGCGGCAGCAGCTCCTCGCCGTGGATCAGGAACCAGACGTTCTCGGCGATGTTGGTGGCATGGTCGCCGATCCGCTCGATGTTCTTCGCCATGAACAGCAGGTGGGTGCAGGCGGTGATCGCGCGCGCGTCCTCCATCATGTAGGTCAGCAGTTCGCGGAAAAGCCCGGTGTAGAGCGTGTCCAGCTCGGCGTCGCGCGCACGCACGCGCAGCGCGGCCTCGCCGTCGCGTTCGCGGTAGGCCTCCAGCACGTCGCGTACCTGCTGCACCGCCAGTCGTCCCAGTGCGCCCAGGCCGCGGGTCAGCGGCAGCGGCGGCAGCTGGTTCAGCACCAGCGAGCGCTTGGCGATGTTGGCGGCGTAGTCACCGATGCGTTCGATGTCGGACGCCACCCGCAGCGCGGCCAGGATCAGGCGCAGATCGGTGGCCATCGGGCCGCGCTGGATAAGGCGGATCACGTCGTGGTTGACCTGCTGTTCCAACGCATCGATCGCCTCGTCGTTGGCGATCACGCGCTCGGCGGCGCCGTCGTCGCGGCGCTCCACCACGTCCAGCGCGGCCTCCAGCTGGGCGGCGGCCATCAGGCCCATGCGGATCAGCTCGCCCTGCAGCGCGCGCTGTTCATCGTCGTAGCTCTTGACGATGTGGTTGTACTGCTCGTTCATCTTTTTGCTCCTTCCTTCGCCTGCGGGAGAAGGTGCCCCGCAGGGCGGAAAAGGTTTGTCGTGCGCGTGGAGCGGCCGTGGTCAGCCGAAGCGACCGGTGATGTAGTCCTCGGTCTGCTGCTTGCCGGGGTTGGAGAAGATCTGCGCGGTCGGGCCGTGCTCGACCATGTCGCCTAGGTACATGAAGGCGGTGTAGTCGGACACGCGCGCGGCCTGCTGCATGTTGTGGGTCACGATCATGATGGTGAACTCCTGCTTGAGTTCTTCCACCAGCTGTTCGATGCGGCCGGTGGAGATCGGGTCGAGCGCCGAGGTCGGCTCGTCCAGCAGCAGCACGTCGGGCTTCAGCGCCACCGCGCGGGCGATGCACAGACGCTGCTGCTGGCCGCCGGACAGGCCCAGCCCGCTTTCCTTCAGCTTGTCCTTCACCTCGTCCCAAAGCGCGGCCTGGCGCAGCGCCTGCTCGACGCGCACGTCCAGCTCGGCCTTGCTCAGGCGCTCGTGGTGGCGGATGCCATAGGCCACGTTCTCGTGGATGGTCATCGGGAACGGCACCGGCTTCTGGAACACCATGCCCACCCGGCTGCGCAGGCGGTTCATCGGGTACTTCGGATCGAGGATGTTCTCCCCGTCCAGCAGTACCTCGCCCTCGGCACGCAGCTTGGGATAGAGCGCGTAGATGCGGTTGAACACCCGCAGCAGGGTGGACTTGCCGCAGCCGGACGGGCCGATCAGCGCAGTGACGCGCTTCTCGGGGATGTCGAGGTTGATGTTCCGCACCGCCAGGGACTTGTCGTACCAGAAGTTCAGCCCTCGGGCCGACAGCTTCACCGGCGGCGACTGGGGCAGGGCGGCATCGTGCGGCGCTTGCATGGCGGCTTGGGCGTAATTCATCGGAATGGTCCGGAGGTCAGTCATGGGCAGCGCGCTTGCGCAGGAGGATGAAGCGGGCCAGCAGGCTGGTGGCCAGCACGAACAGGGTGACCAGCAGCGCGCCGGCCCAGGCCAGCTGCTCCCAGTTCTCGAAGCCGGAGCCGGCGAACTTGTACATGGTCAGCGGCACCGCGCTCATCGCGCCGCCGATGTCGAGGCTGAAGAACTCGTTGCCGAACGCGGTGAACAGCAGCGGCGCGGTTTCGCCGCTGATCCGCGCCAGCGCCAGCAGCACGCCGGTGACGATGCCGGGCAGCGCGCTGCGGTAGAGCACCTGCAGGGTGACCTTCCACTGCGGCACGCCCAGCGACAGCGCGGCTTCGCGCATCTGCACCGGCACCAGCCGCAGCATCTCGTCGGTGGTGCGCACCACCACCGGCAGCACGATGAAGGCCAGCGCCAGCGCGCCGGCGAAGGCGGAGAAATTGCCGCCGGTGTTCATCACGAAGGCCGCGTACACGAACAGGCCCAGCACGATGGAGGGTGCCGACAGCAGGATGTCGTTGACGAAGCGCACCGCGGTGCCGAGCTTGCGATGGCCGCCGACCTCCGCCAGCCAGGTGCCGGCGGCGATGCCCAGCGGGGTGCCGATGGCCACGCCCATGCCGCACATCAGCAGGCTGCCGACGATGGCGTTGCGCAGGCCGCCGGCCTCCATCGGCGGCGGCTGGTCCTGGGTGAACAGCGCCAGGTTCAGGTGCGCCAGTCCCTTCGCCAACAGGGTCCACAGGATCCAGCCGAGGAATGCCAGGCCGAACACCGCGGCCACGCAGGCCAGGGCGATGGCCACGGCGTTCTTGATGCGGCGATTGCGGTACAGCGATGCGGATGGGGCGTTCACCGGTTGCCCTCCTTGCGCGCGAGGTTGAGCAGCATCAGCCGGGCCAGCGCCAACACGATGAAGGTGACGATGAACAGCACGAAGCCGAGCAGCAGCAGGGCGGCGCGATAGGTCTCGGTGGCCTCGCCGAAATCGTTGGCGATCAGCGCGGCGATGGTGGTCGACGGCTCCAGCAGCGACGCCGTGAAGGACACGCTGTTGCCGATCACGAAGGCCACCGCCATGGTTTCGCCCAGCGCGCGGCCAAGGCCGAGGAACACGCCGCCGATCACCGCCGAGCGGGTGTAGGGCAGGACGATGTCCCAGCTCACTTCCCACTTGGTCGCGCCGAGCGCGTAGGCCGATTCCTTCAGCCGCGCCGGCACGGTCAGGAACACCTCGCGCATGGTCGAGGAAATGAACGGGATCACCATGATCGACAGCACCAGGCCGGAGGTCAGCATGCCGGCGCCGATCGGCGGGCCCTGGAACAGCGGGCCGATCACCGGCAGCGGTCCCAGGTGCGCGTCCATCCACGGGATCAGGTGCTCGCGCATCACCGGCATCAGCACGAAGAAGCCCCACATGCCGTAGATGATCGAGGGGATGCCGGCCAGCAGTTCGATGGCGGTGCCCACCGGCGTGCGCAGCCAGCGCGGCGCCACTTCGGTGAGGAAGAAGGCGATACCGAAGCTCACCGGCACCGCGATCACCATCGCGATCAGCGCGGTGACCAGGGTGCCGTAGATCGGCACCAGCGCGCCGTACTTGTTCTCCACCGGGTTCCAGTCGGTGGAGAAGAAGAAGCCCAGGCCCTCGTGCGACAGCACGCTGCGCCCGCCCCACAGCATCGAGAGGGCGGCGCCGGCAAGGCTGAACAGGACGAAGACCGCGGTGGCGGTCAGCAGCCAGCGGAACCAGCGGTCGTGGCGTGCATCGGCCGCGTCACGGCGGCTGGCGATGGGAAGGTCGGAAGTGGTGGCGCTCATTCGGTCTGCTCGTCAGGCCCGCGGGGCGGGCGCTGTGGGAATCGGGGGGCGGTCCGCGGCGGCGTCAGGCGGGCTGCCCGGCCCAGTACGCCTCGATCTGGCGCACCAGTTCGGGCGGCAGGGGGACGTAGTCCAGCGCCGCTGCCTGCGCGCCGCCGTTGGCCCAGGCCCAGCGGAAGAACTCGCGCGCCGCCTCGGCCGAGGCAGGATCGCGCGGCTGCCGGCGCATCAGGATGAAATTGGTGGCGGCGATCGGCCAGGCGTCGGCGCCCGGCGCGTCGGTGATGACCAGCGCGAAGTCGCGCGCGTTCTTCCAGTCAGCGCTGGCAGCGGCCGCGGCGAAGCTCGCCGCGCCGGGCTGCACCCAGTTGCCGGCGGCATTGCGCATCGCGGTGTAGGCCATCCTGTTCTGCAGCGCGTAGGACAGCTCGACATAGCCGATCGCGCCCTTGAGCTGCTTGACGTAGGAGGCAACGCCTTCGTTGCCCTTGCCGCCCACGCTGGTGGCGATCCAGTTGACGGTGGTGCCTTCGCCGACCTGGGTCTTCCAGTCGGCGCTCGCCTTGGAGAGATAGTTGGTGAAGTTGAAGGTGGTGCCCGAGCCGTCGGAGCGGCGCACCACGTTGATCTTCTCGGCCGGCAGCGCCAGGCCCGGGTTGGCCGCGGCGATGGCCGGGTCATCCCAGCGGGTCACCTTGCCAAGATAGATATCCGCGAGCAGCGGACCGGTCAGGCGCAGCTTGCCCGCTTCGATGCCGGGCAGGTTGACCACCGGCACCACCCCGCCGATCACCGAGGGGAACTGGACCAGCCCGTCCTTCACCAGCTCGTCGGTGGGCAGGGGTTTGTCGGACGAGCCGAAGTCCACCGTACCGGCCTTGATCTGGGCGATGCCGCCGCCGGAGCCGATCGACTGGTAGTTGATGCGCTTTCCGTTCAGCCTGGCGTAGTCGGACGACCACTTCGAGAACAGCGGATACACGAAGCTGGCGCCGGCGCCGGTGACGACGTCGGCAACCCGGTCGGCCTGCGTGGCATCGGTACCGGTGCGGTCACTGCCGCCGGAGCACGCGGCCAGGCCGGTGGCCAGGGTCAGGCAGAGGGCGGTCAGGCGGAAGGCGGAGCGGAACATGGCGTATCTCGAGGGCTATGGCCGGATGCACACATCAAACGATGTTTTTGTGACAGACCGATGACCATCGCAGGCGTTTTGTAATGGTTCCTGCCGGGAGACGGCCGAAAAAAAAGCGGGCCCGAAGGCCCGCAACAGGGGGGGTTATGCGGAATGCGGCTTACTTGACGTTCTGGGTCCAGTAGGTATCGATCTGCTGGACCAGCGAATCGGGGAGCGGGACGTAGCCGAGCGAAGCGGCGGAGCCATCGCCGTTGGCATAGACCCAGCGGAAGAAGTCCAGCGCGGCCTTGGTGCCCGGCTTGCTGTTCTTGTGCACCAGCATGAAGTTGGTGGCGGTGATCGGCCACGCGTTCTGGCCGGGGGCGTTGGTGACGATCAGGAAGAAGTCCTTGGTCGACTTCCAGTCGGCGCTGGCGGCGGCCTCGGCGAAGCTGTCGTCGCTCGGGTTGACGTAGTTGCCGGCGGCGTTCTTCAGGCGCGAATAGGCGACCTTGTTCTGGATCGCGTAGGCCAGCTCGACATAGCCGATGCTGCCGCGGATCTGCTTGACGTAGGCGGACACGCCTTCGTTGCCCTTGCCGCCGATGCCGACCGGCCACTTCACTGCGGTGCCTTCGCCGACCTCGGTCTTCCACGACGGGCTGACCTTGGAAAGGTAGTTGGTGAAGTTGAAGGTGGTGCCGGAACCGTCGGAGCGGTGCACCACGGTGATCTTCTGCGCCGGCAGGTTCAGGCCGCGGTTGCTGGCGGCGATGCGCGGGTCGTTCCACATCTTGATCTTGCCCAGGAAGATGTCGGCCAGCACGTCCGGGTCCAGCTTCATGGCGCCGGCGGCGACGCCGGGCAGGTTGAACGCCGGCACGATGCCGCCGATCACCGACGGGAACTGCGCCAGGCCCGAGCGTGCCAGCTCGGCCGGCGGCAGCGGCTTGTCGGAGGAGCCGAAATCAACGGTGCCGGCCTTGATCTGGGCGATGCCGCCGCCGGAACCGATCGACTGGTAGTTCACTTCCTTGCCGGTGGCGGCCTTGTAGTCGGACGACCACTTGGACATCGCCGGATAGACGAAGGAAGCGCCGGCGCCGGTGACGTCGGAAGCGAAGGCGCTGGCGGCGAAGCTGGTCGCCAGCGCGAGCGCGGCAATGCGGAACTTGAAGGACTTGGACACGAAGAACTCCTGGTGAGCGGATGCGACGGGGCGATACCCGGTTCGTGGCGCATTCCATCGCGCTTGCGTGACGCCAGTGGGTCAGTTCCATGACGGTCGCGTGACGTCGGCGCGGCGGCCGCGCCGCCATGCGATTGCGGGCCGCGTGAAGAAAAGCGCGCAAGGGAAATAAAACTGCAATCGATTGCGGGTCAAATGCGTGCTGCAGGTGACGCGAGGCGGAGACCCGCGCGCTGCCCACCAGACAGCTTTCCATCACAACGGAGTTCCCACATGCGTCCCACCCGTCTGGCCGTCGCGATCGCCCTGATCGCCGGCACCGTCACCTTCAACGCCGCCGCGCAGAGCGCGCCGAGCGCCCAGGACATCGCCGAGCTGAAGGCGCAGATCGCCGCCCTGCAGGCCCAGATCCAGAGCCTGGAAGAGCGCAACGATGCGCAGTCGGAAGTCAACGTCGACACCGCCACCCAGCTCGACAACCTCGTCAACAACAGCGTGAAGGTGGAGACCAAGGGTGGCCTGAAGGTGACCTCGGCCGACAAGAAGTTCGAGGCGTCGCTGGGCGGCCGCATCCACTTCGACGCCTACAGCTTCGACAAGGACGTGGCGTCCACCACCGACACCACCGAGTTCCGCCGCGCCCGCCTGACCCTGTCCGGCAAGGCCTACGGCTGGGAATACAAGATGGAGCAGGACTTCGGCGCCGGCACCAACCTGGACGGCATCCGCGACATGTACATCGCCCGCAACATGATGGGCGGCAAGCTCACCATCGGCCACTTCAAGCCGTACCGCTCGATGGAAGAGCTGACCAGCTCCAACGAGATCCTGATGATGGAGCGTCCCAGCACCTCCGCCACCGGCATCTACAGCGGCCGCCAGTTCCAGCAGGGCCTGGGCTACCTGCGCGGCGGCGACAGCTACACCTTCGGCGTCAGCGCCTTCAACATGCGCAGCGCGCCGACCGCCCGCACCGAGGGCGTGGGCTTCTCCGCGCGCGGCACCTGGGCGCCGATCGACACCGGCACCACCACCCTGCACCTGGGCGGTTCGTACAGCCACGAGAACCTGAACAAGGGCACCCCGAACCTGTCGGCGGTCTCGCACTACGCCGGTCGCCGCGGCCCGTCGCAGACCATGGTCACCACCACCGCCGCCGCCGGCAGCAACGATTCGCAGATCGACACCTTCGGCCTGGAAGCCGCGTTCCGCAACGGCCCGCTGTTCCTGCAGTCGGAATACGCGCGCGCCAGCTACGGCCAGGCCAACGGCACTTCGCAGGACGTCGACGCGTACTACGTGCAGGGCAGCTTCATGCTCAACGGCGGCCTGAAGGCTTACAAGGGCGCCACCGGCGTGTTCGGTTCGCCCAAGGTCGGCGATGCCGGCCTGTGGGAACTCACCGCGCGCTACGACGTGATGGAGAACAAGGACGTCAGCAACCTGAAGACCACGTCCGCGCTGATCGGCCTGAACTACTACGTCAACCCGAACATGCGGGTGATGCTGAACTACACCAAGGGCAAGAACGACAAGACCGGCGACGAGCCGGGCCAGATCGCGCTGCGCACGCAGTTCGCGTTCTGATCCTAGCTTCCG
>JANJSW010000221.1 GCA_024711415.1 Thermomonas sp.
CTTCGGCGGCCAGCCTTCGGTGTTCATCGCCGAGGTGTACTTGAGGAAGGCGATCAGCTGGCCGACCTGTTCGCCGGTCAGTGGCAGGTTGGGCATGTGCGAGACCTGCCCGCCGCGCCGCTGCACGCGTTCGGCGGCGCCGGCATAGCGCTTCAGGTAGTCGTCCAGCCCGCTGACCCCGGCGTCGGCGGCAACCGCGGCCTTCTGCAGCTGCACCTGCACCGCCGGCCCGGTGGGCCAGCCGCCGGCGGACGGCAGGAATGCCTCCAGCCAGGCCGGTCCGGCCTGCTCGTACACATCGGTCAGGTCGGGGCCGAAGTAGGCGCCGTTGCCCAGCAGGGTGTGGCATCCCATGCAGTTGTAGCCCTGGAACACGCGCTTGCCCTGCACGGCGTCGTAAGCACCGTAATGCACGGCATCGGGCGTGACCTGCCCGCGCGAGCGGGTGAACGAGGCCACCGACAGGGCGATGAAGATGGCCGCCATCATGCCCAGCGCCATCATCGCGGTGCGGCGCTTGCGCCCTTCCTCGCAGGGCTGGCCGGGGGTGCAGGTCATGGCTGCGCCTCCCCGTTGCCGCCGCGGCCGGCGTTCTTGGCGGCCTCCGCGTGCTCCAGCGCGTCGTGCTCGAACAGCGTATGCGTGACCTGCAGGAAGGCGTAGAACACATACACCGCCAGCACGAAGCCGACGACGAAATACGCCAGCCAGGCCAGCCGGGATTCCGCGAAGGATTCGAAATCGCGGACATACGGCCACGACAGCAGCAGTGCCGCGATGCTGGCGATGACGGACAGGGTCAGATCGATGGTGCGCTTGCGCATGCCCAAACTCCTCCACGAAGCGCCGCTGGCGCCTGTTGTTGGCCTGGATGGCAGAAGCTGAAAGACGCGGCGATGGCCGCGTTCCGAAACTACGCCTGAATGGACGGACGCCGAATTGACTTAGATCAAGTCGTCGGGGATCAATTCGTGGATGAAGGTCATGCCGCTGGCGGGACGGTCCGTTCGCCCACCGCAACGCGGAGGCCGGGCACGGCCGATGCAGGCTTCTATACTGGTGCGTCCCGTCAATTTGACCCTGGAAACCGCGCGCTGTGCGGCGGATCGGAGCCTGCATGCAAGAGATTCCCGCGCCCGCGCTGCGCGTGCGCGAGTTGCGCAAGACCTACGACAACGGCGTGCAGGCGCTGAAGGGCGTGAGCCTGGACGTGGCACCCGGCGACTTCCACGCCCTGCTGTGCCCCAACGGCGCCGGCAAGAGCACCCTGATCGGCATCGTCAGCTCGCTGGTCAACAAGACCTCCGGGTCGGTGCAGGTGTTCGGGGTGGACATCGACGCCCAGCGCAGCGCGGCGATGCGCCTGATCGGGCTGGTGCCGCAGGAATTCAACTTCAACATGTTCGAGAAGCCGCTGGACATCTGCGTAAACTACGCGGGGTTCTACGGCGTGCCGCGCGCGCAGGCGCTGGAACGGGCCGAGCAGGTGCTGAAGGACGCCCAGCTGTGGGACAAGGCGGACAAGATGAGCCGCACCCTGTCCGGCGGCATGAAGCGCCGGCTGATGATCGCCCGCGCGATGATGACCGCGCCGAAGTTGCTGATCCTCGACGAGCCTACCGCGGGCGTCGACATCGAGATCCGCCGCGGCATGTGGAAGACGCTGAAGGAGATCAATGCCGCCGGCACCACGATCATCCTCACCACCCATTACCTGGAGGAAGCGGAGAGCCTGTGCCGCAACCTCGCCATCATCGACCACGGCACCATCGTCGAGAGCGGGCCGATGAAGTCGTTGCTGGCCAAGCTGGACGTGGAAGGCTTCCTGTTCGACGTCGAGGATGCCCTGCCGGCGGCGCTGCCGGCGATCGAAGGCGCGATCCTGGTGGCCGCCGACCCGCACACGCTGGAACTGGACATGCCGCGGGCGATGGACCTCAACCGGGTGTTCGCCGCGCTCGACGCCGCCGGCATCCGGGTGCGCTCGATGCGTACCAAGAGCAACCGGCTGGAAGAACTGTTCGTGCGGATGACCGCGCGCGAAGGAGCGGCGGCATGAGCAATCCCAACCTGGTCGCGCTGGGCACCATCACCCGCCGCGAAATCGCGCGCATCCTGCGCATCTGGGGCCAGACCCTGATGCCGCCGGCGATCACCATGACCCTGTACTTCCTGATCTTCGGCGGCCTGATCGGCTCGCGCGTGGGCAAGATGGGCGGGCTGGACTACATGGAGTTCATCGTCCCCGGCCTGGTGATGATGAGCGTGATCCAGAACAGCTACGGCAACATCAGCAGCTCGTTCTTCGGCGCCAAGTTCGGCCGCCACGTCGAGGAGCTGCTGGTCAGCCCGATGCCGCACTGGGTGATCCTGGCCGGCTACGTGGCGGGCGCGGTGCTGCGCGGGCTGATGGTGGGCGCGATCGTGCTGTGCATCGCCATGCTGTTCACCCGCGTGCACGTGCCGCACCCGCTGGTCACGATCAGCTCGGTGCTGCTGGGCGCCACGATCTTCTCGTTGGCCGGCTTCGTCAACGCGGTGTACGCGAAGAAGTTCGACGACATCGCCATCGTCCCCACCTTCATCCTGACCCCGCTGACCTATCTGGGCGGCGTGTTCTATTCGATCAACCTGCTGCCCGGCTGGGCGCAGGCGGCCACCCATGCCAACCCGATCTTCTACATGGTCAACGCGTTCCGCTACGGCCTGCTGGGCAGCTCCGACGTGCCGCTGTGGATCGCCTACGCGTTGATGCTGGGCTTCGTGGCGGTGCTGTCGGCGCTGGGCCTGTGGCTGCTGAAGCGGGGCGTGGGGCTGCGCAGCTGACAATGGCGTGATGTGCGTCACGGTTGCCGATAGAATCGCCGCTTTCGCAAACCATGGAGCGGCAGATGCGCATGAACAAGAGCGGATTGGCGATGGGCGTGGCGTTGTTGCTGCTGGCGGGCTGCAAGCAACCGCCGGCGGATGCGGTCGCGACGAACGGCGCCGACACCACGGCCGATGCGTCCGCAGCAGAGGATGCCGCCGCTGGCGAGGCGACGGAAGTCACCGACGGCGCCACGCCGCCCGCGATCAGCAAGAGCGATGCGATCAGCATGGGCGTCGCGATGACCGCGGCGGTGGAGCTGTGCGGCCTCAGCAATGCGGTCGAGTCGCAGGCCGCGCTGGCCAAGATGGCGGCCGAACCGGGCGCACCCTCCGCTGGCGCGATCGAGGCGATCTACCTGGCCGCCAAGCAGCAGGGCAAGGCTGCCCAGGCGCAGAACCCGGACAAGTTCGAGCAGGAATGCGCGGGCCTGCGCAAGATGGCCGACCCGGCCGAGGTCAAGAAGATGGAGCAGGCGGCCAAGGAACTGGAAGCCTGGGCCAAAAAGATGGAAGCCGAGGCGAAGTAAGCGCCAGCCCCAGGCTAACCACGACGCCGCCCGGCACCCGCCGGGCGTTTTGTTTGCGGTATCAGGCCGGCAGCCGGAAGAACGCGGCGCTGGCGGCAGTGGCGTTGGCCGCGGTGGTGGCGGGGTCCTCACCGCGGTCGCGCGCCAGTTCCTCCACGATATGCGGCAGGAACGCCGGCTCGTTGCGGCGGTCCTTCGGCATCGGCCTGAGCGTGCGCGGCAGCAGGTAGGGCGCGTCCGTTTCGACCATCAAGCGGTTTGCCGGGATGCTCTTCACCAGTTCGCGCAGGTGTTCGCCGCGGCGCTCGTCGCAGAGCCAGCCGGTGATGCCGATGTGCCAGTCCTGGTCGAGGTAGTCGAACAGCTCCTCGCGCGTGCCGGTGAAGCAGTGCACCACCGCCGGGCCGATCCGGCCTTCGAAGTTCTTCATCATCGCCATGAAGTCGGCGTGGGCGTCGCGCTGGTGCAGGAACAGCGGCTTCTGCGTGTCCACCGCGATCTGCAATTGCTGCTCGAAGGCGCTGCGCTGCGCCGGCCGCGGCGAGAAGTCGCGGAAGTAGTCGAGTCCGCATTCCCCCACCGCAACCACCTCCGGATGGGCGTGCAGGGCGCGCATCTCGGCATCGCATTCGGCGGTGTACTCGGTCGCGTGGTGCGGGTGCACGCCGGCGGTGGCGAACCATTCGCCGGGGCGGGTCAGTGCCAGTTCCAGCGCCTTTGGCGAATGCTCGCGCGAAGCGCCGGTGAGGATGGCCTGGCGCACGCCGGCATCGCGGGCGCGCTGCCACACCGCGTCGCGGTCGCGGTCGAAGCTGTCGTGGGTGAGGTTGAGGCCGATATCGATGAGTTGCATGGCGAGATTTTACTGGTAGCCCAAGAAGACTGGTGCTGCACGCCGCGATGTTGCGGTTGGCGGCTGGGTGCGCTTCGAGCGCGCCATGGTTGGTGCGCGGCCGCGCATCGAAGCCGGATGCGGAGCCTAAGCGGCGA
>JANJSW010000248.1 GCA_024711415.1 Thermomonas sp.
AGATGGTTCTTCATGGGGAAACCTCGTGGGGTTGGCGGCAGCAGGGGAAAGTCGGGAAGCGGATCAATCGATGCGTTCGTAAGCGGGAAGCGTGAGGAACTCGGCCAGTTCGTCGGCATGGGTCAGGCGGTCGAGCAGGCCGATCGCTTCGGACACCCGCGCGGCGCCGGGGATGCGGCGGGGGTCGCCCAGCCGGCTGGGCAGCCCGATCAGCGCGCGCTCCAGCAGCACGAAGTCGACCGGGGTGCCGTCGTCCAGCGACAGCGGCTGGCCGCCGGCGTCGGCGAAGTGCAGCCACTGCCACAGCTGGGCGCGGGCGATCTCGGCGGTGGCGGCGTCCTCCATCAGGTGGTGGATCGGCACGCAGCCGTTGCCCTCCAGCCAGGCGGCCAGGTAGCGCACGCACACTTCGACGTTGTTCTCGAAGCCGGCGCGGGTGATGGTGCCCAGCGACGGGCGCAGCAGGTCCTCGGCCTCGACGTGCACGTCGTCGCGGGCGACGTGGCGCTGGTGGGGGCCCGGCATGCGCGCGTCGAACACTTCGCGGGCGATCGGGATCAGCGCCGGATGCGCCACCCAGGTACCGTCGTGGCCGGCGCCCACCTCGCGCAGCTTGTCGGTGCGGACGCGCTCCAGCGCGGCGGCGTTGGCGGCCTCGTCGCCGCTGATCGGGATCTGCGCCGCCATCCCGCCCATCGCATGGGCGCCGCGGCGGTGGCAGGTCTGCACCAGCAGCTCGGCATAGCTGCGCAGGAACGGCTGCACCATGGTCACCTGGCTGCGCTCCGGCAGCACCCGGTCGCGGTGCCGGCGCAGGGTCTTGATGTAGCTGAAGATGTAGTCCCAGCGCCCGCAGTTCAGGCCGACGATGCGGTCCTTCAGCGCGAACAGGATCTCGTCCATCTCGAACGCCGCCGGCAGGGTCTCGATCAGCACCGTGACCTTGATCTGGCCGTGGGCCAGCCCCAGCCCGTCCTCGATGGCCGCCAGCGCCTGCTCCCACAGCGCGGCTTCTTCCATCGACTGCAGCTTGGGCAGGTACAGGTAGGGGCCGCGGTCGCGCCCGGCCAGCACGTGGGCGTTGTGGAAGGCGAACAGGCCGGCATCGAACAGCGATGCCGACATCCGCTGGCCGTCCACCAGCACGTGCTTCTCGTCCAGGTGCCAGCCGCGCGGGCGCACGATCAGCACCGCCTGCTCGGCCTGCGGGCGCAGCTCGTAGCGCTTGCCGTTGGCCTCAAACACCAGCGCCCCGCTGATCGCCGCGCGCAGCGCCTGCTGGCCGGTCAGCAGGTTGGCCCAGGTCGGCGCGGTGCTGTCCTCGAAATCGGCCATGTAGCAGTTGGCGCCGGAGTTCAGCGCGTTGATGACCATCTTCGGGTCGACCGGCCCGGTGATCTCGACGCGGCGATCCAACAGCGCGGCCGGGGTCGGCGCCACGGCCCAGTCACCGTTGCGGATATGGGCGGTGTCGGCGCGGAAGTCCGGCAGCGCCCCGGCGTCGAAGGCCTGCTGGCGGTCGCGGCGGGCGGCCAGCCGGGCCTGGCGCTCGCCCTCGAAGCGGCGGTGCAGGCCGCCGAGGAAGCCAAGCGCGGCGGGAGTCAGCAGGGCGTCCTGCCCGGGCACCCGGCGGGTGGTCTCCACGCCCTCGCCGGGGCGGTCTTGCAGCACTGCGGACATCGGCGGCTCCGTGACACGTGTGGGGAAGCCAACCATCCGCCTGCGTGTTGTATTTGACAAAGCAGATTTGTCAATGCTTAGTATTAAATTTCCAAATGCTGTAATCAGAATATGGCGAAAAGCCCCGCCAGCGCCCTGCGATTCGCCTACAAGGGTTCGCGCCTGAAGCCATTGCGGGCGTTCTGCCAGGTGGCGCGGCTGGGCTCGATCTCGCGCGCCGCCGAGGCGCTGTACCTCAGCCAACCGGCGGTGACCCTGCAGTTGCAGGCGCTGGAACGCGAGCTGGGGGTGCGCCTGCTGGAACGGGTCGGCCGCCGCCTGGTACCCACCCGCGAGGGCGACCTGCTGTACGAGATGGCGCGCCCGCTGGTGGAGGGGCTGGACGGTCTGGCCGCCAGCTTCCGCGAGCAGGTGCGCGGGTTGGACGCCGGCGAGCTGAACGTGGCCGCCGGCAGCTCCACGATCCTGTACCTGCTGCCGGGCATCGTCGATGCATTCCGCCAGCGCCACCCGGACGTGCGCCTGAGCCTGCACAACGTCACCGGCGCCAGCGGCCTGGACCTGCTGCGCAGCGACGCCGTGGACCTGGCCGTGGGCTCGATGCTGGACGTGCCGGCCGACCTGACCTACGCGCCGGTGTACCGCTTCGAGCCGATGCTGATCACCCCGCCCGACCACCCGCTGGCAAGCAAGCGCGAGCTGTCGCTGGAGGACCTGTCGCCGTACGGGCTGATCCTGCCGCCCAAGCGCCTGACCACCTACCGGCTGGTCGACCTGGTGTTCCAGCAGAACCGGGTGCCGTACACGGTGGCGCTGGAGGTGGGCGGCTGGGAGGTCATCAAGCAGTACGTGGCGATGGGCCTGGGCATCAGCATCGTGACCGCGATCTGCCTGACCGATGCCGACCGCCAGCGGCTGGCGACGCGCTCGCTGGCGCGCTGGTTCCCGTCGCGCAGCTACGGCATCGTGATGCGCAAGGGCAAGTTCCTGTCAGCGCAGGCCCGCGCCTTCGTCGAGCTGATCCAGCCGGAGGTGCTCACGCCGCGCGGCTACGACGAGAGCGGGCACTCGGAGCGATAGCGGCGAAAGGTGAAAGAGGTGAAAGGGGGTCAGGTTCAC
>JANJSW010000269.1 GCA_024711415.1 Thermomonas sp.
GCGGCGAAACGGCCCAGCGCCAGCGGCCTGGCGTCGGCGCCCTTGTTGAGCGCCACCATCACCGCCTTGCCGCGGGCGCCGGGGGCGTCGTCGTAGCGGAAATAGACGTAGATGTCGTCGCCGGCCGGCGCGAAATGCATCAGCTTGCCGGTGTGCAGCAGCGGCGTCTTCTTGCGCCACTGGAACAGGCGGCGGATGTAGTCCTGCGCGTCGCGCTGGGTGGCGGTGAGGCCATTGCCGGTGAACGCATCGGCGGCATCGCCTGCCCAGCCGCCTGGCATGTCGGCGCGCAGCTCGCCGTCGTTGCGCTGCTTGGGACCGCGCAGCAGCACTTCCGAGCCGTAGTAGAACTGCGGGGTGCCGCGCATGGTGGCGACATAGGCCATCGCGACCTTCCACAAACCGACGTCGCCATCGAGGTGGGCGAGCAGCCGGGTGGTGTCGTGGTTCTCGGCGAACACCACCAGCCGGCCGGGATCGGGATACAAGAAATCGTTGCCCAGCATTTCGTACAGCGACAGCCAGCCACCCTCCCACGTGTCCGGCTGCAGCAGCGCCGTGCGCAAGGACAGGTTCAGCGGGAAATCCATCATGCTGGGCATGTGCGGCACGTGGCCGTCGGGATTGGCCTTGCCGCGCTGCCAGTGCGCGACCACGGCGGGATTGATGCTCCATTCCTCGCCGACCATCGAAAAGCCCGGATATTCGTCGAGGATGGCCTTGCCCCAGGTGCTGAGGAAATCGGCGTCGGCATAACCGAAGGTGTCCTCGCGGATGCCGGACAGCCCCGCGTATTCGATCCACCACAGCGTGTTCTGGATCAGGTAGCGCGCCAGCTGCGGGTTGCGCTGGTTGAGGTCGGGCATGGCATCGACGAACCAGCCGTCGGTGAAGGCGGCGCGGTCGTCGGGCGCGGCATGGGGGTCCTGGATCGTGGTGCGGTAGTGGTTGGTCGGGACGAACCGGCCGCCGTGGTTGATCCAGTCGGCCGCCGGCAGGTCGCGCATCCACCAGTGTTCGGCGCCGATGTGGTTGAGCACCACGTCCATGATCAGGCCGATGCCGCGCGCCTTCGCCTCCTGCGCCAGCGCGCGGTAGTCGGCGTTGCTGCCCATGCGCGGGTCGATGCGGTACAGGTCGGTGATCGCGTAGCCGTGGTAGGAGCTGTCCGGCTGGTCGTTCTCCAGCAGCGGCGTGGGCCACAGCTGGGTGAAGCCCAGCGACGCGATGTAGCCGAGGTGCTGGCGCAGGCCGGCGATGTCGCCGCCGTGGCGGCCGTTGGCGCTGCCGCGGTTCGCGCGTTCGCGCATGCCGATGATGCTGTCGTTGGACGCATCGCCGTTGGCGAAGCGGTCGGGGGTGACCAGGTAGATGGCGTCGCCGGCATCGAAGCCGCGCCGCTGCGCAGAGCCCGGTTCGCGTGCGTCGATCCGCCACGGGTGCGTCGCCACCGCCTTGCCATTGCGCAGGAACTCGATGGCGACGTCGCCCGGCGGCGCATCGCTGGCAATGTCGACGGTGGCGAACAGGTAGTTCGGATTGTCGCCGCGCTGCACGTCGCGCAGCGACACGCCCGGACGATTGATGCGCGGGGCCGCGGCGGCGATGCCCTTGCCATGCACCATCAGTTCGACTTCATGATGCTTCATGCCAACCCACCAGTTGGCCGGTTCCACCCGATCCACCGTCTGCGCCGAGGCGGAGAAGCCGAACAGCAGGGCCAAGACGCAGCAGGGCAGGCGCATGCGGATTCCTCATCTGGCGATGCCCCGGAGGCTACAGGCGGCCCGATGGGCCAACAACGGATCGGGCCGGGAATACGTATGCAGCCGGAACAGTGAAAGTCGGCGAGTGTGCTGCGACGGGCCGCCCGCGCGCGATATCCTGCGCATCCAACAAGGAAGCCCCCGCATGTCCGGACCCAGCACCGCCAGCGATACGCCGATCACCGGCCGCAACCAGCTGGCCGAAGTGCTGGCCTCGGGCGAGAAGCCGCGCGAGGCATGGCGGATCGGCACCGAGCACGAGAAATTCGGCTTCCGGCTGGATGACCTGCGTCCGCCGACCTTCGATGGCGAGCGCGGCATCGAGGCGCTGCTGAAGGGGCTGGTCCGGTTCGGCTGGGCGCCCTACGAGGAAAACGGCCGGGTGATCGCGCTGACCCGCGATGGCGCGTCGGTGACGCTGGAGCCGGCCGGGCAGCTGGAGCTGTCGGGGGCGCCGCTGGAGTCCATCCACCAGACTTGCAGGGAAGTCGGCAGCCACCTGCGCGAAGTGCGCGAGGTGGCCGACGAGCTCAAGCTCGGCTTCCTCGGCATGGGCTTCCAACCCAAGTGGCGGCGCGATGAAATGCCGTGGATGCCGAAAGGCCGCTACAAGATCATGCGCGAGTACATGCCCAAGGTCGGCAACCTGGGCCTGGACATGATGACCCGCACCTGCACGGTGCAGGTCAACCTAGACTACGCCAGCGAAGCCGACATGGTGAAGAAGTTCCGCGTCTCGCTGGCGCAGCAGCCCATCGCCACCGCGCTGTTCGCCGACTCGCCGTTCACGGAAGGGCGGCCCAACGGCTACCTCAGCTACCGCTCGCACATCTGGACCGACACCGACGCCGACCGCACCGGC
>JANJSW010000022.1 GCA_024711415.1 Thermomonas sp.
GGGCCTGCCGCCGGGGGCTGCGTAGAGTGCGCCAAGGATGGCGCACGTCGGCGATATCGAACAGGACGTTAGCAATGAGACGCGAGCAGCCCCCGGCGGCAGGCCCGGTGCGGGCTAAGGCGAAGCGAGATCGAGCAGGTAGAACCTGTTGCAGCCGCCGTGCCCGGTGGCGCCCATGGCGGCGTCGATGCGGCGGAAGCCACTGCGCTCGTACAGGCGCATGGCCGCGTCCATGCCGGTGAGGGTTTCCAGGTAGCAGCGGGTGAAGCCGAAGCCGCGCGCGGCGTCCAGGCAGCGCGCCATCATCGCCGCGCCGGCGCCGCTGCCGCGGGCTTCCGGCAGGAAATACATCTTGCGCAGTTCGCAGACGTCGGCATCGCCGCCGGCCAGCGGCGCCACGCCGGCACCGCCGAGCACGCGGCCATCGCGCTCCAGCACGAAATAGGCGTGGCGCGGCGCGGCGTAGGCGCGGCTCATCCAGTCCACTTCCGGGTCGCTGATGGCGAAGCCGCTGCCGGTGGCCCCGAATTCGGGCATCACCGTGCGGATGACGGCGGCCATCGCGGCATCGTCGTCGGCGCGGATGGAACGGATTTCAAACGTGCTCATGCGCAGGGCCCAGTTCAGTGCGTGGGGTTCAGGACGCGCCCAGCGCGCGCCCAACCTTGCTGCCGGTGTCGCGGCCCAGCAGGCCGGCCAGCCAGCGTCCGGTTTCCGCCAGCAGCGGCAGGTCGATGCCGGTGTGGATGCCAAGCCCGTGCAGCATGTAGACCACGTCCTCGCTGGCCACGTTGCCGCTGGCGCCCTTGGCGTAGGGGCAGCCGCCGGCGCCGGACACCGCGCTGTCCACCACCGCCACCCCTTCCTCCAGGCAGGCCAGCACGTTGGCCAGCGCCTGCCCGTAGGTGTCGTGGAAGTGGATGGCCAGCGCGGCCATCGGCACCTCGCTGGCCACCGCCTTCAGCATCGCCCGCGCCTTGGCGGGGGTGCCGACGCCGATGGTGTCGCCCAGTGAAACTTCGTAGCAGCCCATGTCGTGCAGCGCGCGCGCCACCCGCACCACGTCGGCCAGCGGCACTTCACCCTGGTACGGGCAGCCGAGTACGGTGGAGACGTAGCCGCGCACCTTCACGCCGTCGGCGCGGGCGCGCTCGAGCACCGGCGCGAAGCGCTGCAGCGATTCGTTGATGCCGGCATTGGTGTTCTTCAGGTTGAACGCTTCCGAAGCGGCGGTGAACACCGCCACTTCCTGCGCGCCGGCCGCGCGCGCGCGCTCGTAACCTTGCTCGTTTGGCACCAGCACCGGATAGCTGATGCCCGGTGCGCGGGTGATGCCGGCCAGCACCTCGGCGGCATCCGCCATCTGCGGCACCCATTTCGGGCTGACGAAGGCGGTGGCCTCGATGCTGGCAAGGCCGGTCCTGGACAGCCGGTCGATCAGCTCGATCTTGTGGGCGGTACCGATGTCGGTCTTTTCGTTCTGCAGGCCGTCGCGCGGGCCGACTTCGACGATGCGGACGTGGGTGGGCAGGCTCATGTCATGGCTCCAGCGTGGCCAGCACCGCGTCGGCTTCGACGAACTCGCCGGCCTGCGCGCGGATTTCCGCAAGCACGCCGTCGCGCGGGGCCTTCAGCGCCAGCTCCATCTTCATCGCCTCGAGCACCAGCACCACGTCGCCGGCCTGGACGGCGACGCCGACGCTGGCCTGCACCAGCACCACCCGGCCGGGCATGGGCGCGCGGATGCGGCTTTCCGCGCTGCCGTCGGCGCCGGCCAGGCTGCGGTACATCGGCTCCACGCGCAGGCGCAAGCGCGCATCGCCGTCGTGCACCAGCACGTCGTCGCCGTCCGGCATGGCGCGGAAGCGGCGCATGCCGCCGTCCAGCCGCAGGGTCAGCGTGTCGCCGTCCAGCCGCGCGCCGGACACCACGTGGGTAACGCCGTCGCGTTCGATGCGGTATTCGCCGCCATGGCCGTGCGCGGTCAGTTCGATGCGCTCGCCGTTGCCGAACGCCAGCCGGCGGGTGCCGGCATGGCCCAGCCGCCAGCCGTCGGCGCTGGCCCAGGGCGAAGTGGGATCGCTGGCGCGCGCGGCGGCGTCGCGGGCGGCGGCTTCCTGCAGCAGCAGCTGCAGGGTGGCGGCGGCGAACAGCAGCGCGGTGTCATCGCGCGGCGGGGCGAGGAACTCGTCCAGGTGCCGGTCCAGATAGCCGGTGTCGATGGTGCCGCCGACGATCGCCGGATGCCGCGCCAGTCGCTCGAGGAAGCCGACGTTCGACTTCGGTCCGCGGATCACGCACTGCGCCAGCGCCTCGCGCAGCCGCGCCAGCGCGCGCGGGCGGTCGCTGTCGTGGACGATGAGCTTGGCGATCATCGGGTCGTAGAAGATGGTGACGTTGTCGCCTTCCACCACGCCGGAGTCGATGCGCACGTGCGCGGATGGCGCCGGCAGTTGCAGCGTCTGCAGGGTGCCGGAACCGGGCAGGAAGCCGGCGTCGGGGTCTTCCGCGTACAGCCGCACTTCGATGGCATGGCCGCGCTGGACGATGTCCTGCTGGCGCAGCGGCAGCGGTTCGCCGGCGGCGATGCGCAGCTGCCACTCGACCAGATCCAGCCCGGTGACTTCCTCGGTGACGGGATGTTCCACCTGCAGGCGTGTGTTGATTTCCATGAAGTAGAAACCGCCGTCCTGCCCGACGATGAACTCCACCGTGCCGGCGTTGGCGTAGTCGATCGCGTGCGCGGCCTGCACCGCCGCCGCGCCCATCGCCGCGCGCAGTTCGGGGGTGAGGAAGGGCGAGGGCGATTCCTCCAGCACCTTCTGGTAGCGCCGCTGCGCCGAGCATTCACGCTCGCCGAGATGGATGGCGTTGCCGTGGGCGTCGCCGAAGATCTGGATCTCGATGTGGCGCGGATGCTCGATGTAGCGTTCCAGCAGCACGCGGTCCTTGCCGAAGGCGTTCTTGGCCTCGCGCTGGCAGCTTTCCAGGTTGGCGGCGAACTCGCCGCCCGCGCGCACGATGCGCATGCCCTTGCCGCCGCCGCCATGCGCGGCCTTGATCATCAGCGGGTAGCCGATGCGATCGGCCTCGCGCTGCAGCAGGTCGGGCGACTGGTCTTCGCCGGTATAGCCGGGCACCACCGGCACGCCGGCGGCGGCCATCAGGTCCTTGGCGCCTGCCTTGCTACCCATCTTGCGCATCGAGTTGCCGGACGGGCCGATGAAGGCGATGCCGGCGGCCGCCACCGCGTCGGCGAAGTCCGCGTTCTCGGAGAGGAAGCCGTAGCCGGGATGGATCGCCTGCGCGCCGGTCCTCGCTGCCACTTCGAGGATCGCATCGCCGCGCAGGTAGCTGTCCTGCGGACGCGGGCCGCCGATGCAGTGGGCCTCGTCCGCCAGCCGCACGTGCTGGGCATCGGCGTCGGCTTCGGAAAACACCGCGACGGTGCGGATGCCGAGCTTGCGCGCGGTGCGGATCACGCGGCAGGCGATCTCGCCGCGGTTGGCGATCAGGATGGTCGAGAACATCAGGCTTGGATCCAGTTCGGCTTGCGCTTGTCGAGGAAGGCCGACAGGCCTTCCTGGCCCTCGGGCGAGACCCGCAGGCGGGCGATCAGGGCGGCGTTGTCGGCGTCGTGTTTCGCGCCGTCTGTGTGAGCGCAGACGGCGCGCACCAGCTGCTTGGCGGAGGCGGACGCGACCGGGCCGGCCTTGAGCAGCAGGTCGACCTGGCGCTGCACGGCGGCGTCCAGCGCGTCGGCGTCGACCACCTGGTGCAGCAGGCCGATGCGCAGCGCCTCGGCGGCGTCGAAGATCTCGGCGGTGGCGAAATACCGGCGCGCCTGGCGCGGGCCGATGGCGCCGATGACGTAGGGCGAGATCACCGCCGGCAGCAGGCCGAGCTTGCTTTCGGTCAGGCCGAATTTCGCCTCCGGCACGCCGATGGCGATGTCGCAGCAGGCCACCAGCCCCACGCCGCCGCCGAACGCCGCGCCCTGCACGCGGGCGATGGTCGGCTTCGGCAGTTGGTCCAGCGTTCGCATCAGGCGGGCGAGGGCGAGCGAATCCTCGCGGTTCTCGGCCTCGCTGGCGGCGGCCATCCCGCGCATCCAGTTCAGGTCGGCGCCGGCCGAGAACGAGGGGCCCTCGGCTTCCAGCACCACCACCCGCACCGCGGGATCGTCGGCCAGCCCGGCCAGCGCGGTGGTCAGCCCGGCGATCAGGCCGGCGTCGAAG
Source organism: Thermomonas sp. (assembly GCA_024711415.1). Classification (GTDB taxonomy): domain Bacteria; phylum Pseudomonadota; class Gammaproteobacteria; order Xanthomonadales; family Xanthomonadaceae; genus Thermomonas. Next base: position 4,239 of record JANJSW010000022.1, read on the forward strand.
GCGTTGTGCACCTGCGCGCGGGTCATCCGCAGGCGGGCGACGGCGCCGTCGCGGTCAAGTTGCAGGGCCTGGCTCATGGGCGGATCGATCGCTCCGGAATTTGATCCAGCACATGATAGCGGCAGCGCGGAAATGCTAGAATTGAGAACAATTCCCATTTGTTCCTGTGGTGCGGTTTACATGCGATTGACCGAACTTCCCCAGCGCAAGCCGGCCATCGTCGATGCCGTCGAGGAACAGATGCCCAACGACGCGGTGGCGCGCCGCCTGCGCGAGTTGGGCTTCGTTGCCGGCGAAGGCGTCGAGGTGGTCGCGGCCGGGCCGCTGGGCGCCGAGCCGCTGCTGGTGCAGGTGGGCTTCACCCGCTTCGCCCTGCGTCGTGCCGAAGCCGCACGGGTGCGGCTGCGCGCCAGCGGGAGCGCGGCATGAGCGAGGCCGTCGCGTTGCCGCGCATCGCGCTGGTCGGCAATCCCAACTGCGGCAAGACCGCGCTGTTCAACCTGCTGACCGGCAGCCGCCAGAAGGTGGCGAACTATGCCGGCGTCACCGTCGAGCGCAAGGAAGGCCGGCTGCTGTCGCCGTCGGGCCGCAGCTACGCCGTGCTGGACCTGCCGGGCGCCTACAGCCTCAACGCCGCCAGCCTGGACGAAGCGGTGACGCGCGACCTGATCCGCGGCTTCTATCCGGGCGAGGCCGCGCCCGACCTGCTGGTCTGCGTGGTCGATGCCACCAACCTGCGCCTGCACCTG
>JANJSW010000069.1 GCA_024711415.1 Thermomonas sp.
CTTCACGGTGTAGGTGGGGTCGTGCAGCACCGGCAGCGCGAACTCCGGCGCCGGCTTGCCGATCAGCGGCGAGGGCAGGGCATCGCGGTTGGGCTTGCGGCTCATCCACACGCCCGCCGCCAGCAGCGCGGCGAGCAGGGCGAAGGCGACCAGCGGCAGCCAACGGGAGGTTTTCATGCGCGATCCTTCATTGGAGCGTCCTTGCGCACGCTGCGGAAGCGCCGGTCGAAAGCGGTGACGACGGCACCCAGCGCCATCAGCAGCGCGCCGGCCCAGATCCAGCGCACGAACGGCTTGACGTGGACGCGCAGCGCCCAGGCATCGTTGCCCAGCGATTCGCCGATCGCCACGTAGGCATCGGCGAACACGCCGCGGGCGATCCCGGATTCCGTCATCACCTGGCCGCCGGCGCGGTAGCGGCGCTTCTCGGGATGCAGGGTGTGGGTGATGCGGCCGTCGCGCAGCACCTGCACGGTGCCGCGGTCGGCGACGTAGTTCGGGCCGTTGGTTTCGACGATGCCGTCGAAGCGGAACGCGTAATCCCCCAGCGTCACCGTGTCGCCTGCCTTCACCGCCAGCTCGCGCTGCAGGTTCAGGCCTTCGACCAGCAGCGCGCCGACCAGGAACACCGCGATGCCCAGGTGGGCCAGCACCATGCCCCACATCTCGCGGGTCAGGCGGCCACCGGCGGAACGCAGGCGGGTCCAGACGAAGCGCAGCGTGCCCGCGCCCACCCAGACCGCGCCGAGGATGCCGGCGGCGGTCTTCCACTGGCCCTGCGGGGCGAGGAAGAACGCGATGGCAGCGGCTACCAGCGCCAGCGCCGCCCACGGCAGAAGCAGGCGCAATGGGGTGGCCATCTGCTCGCGCTGCCAGCGGGTCAGCGGGCCCAGCGGCACCAGCGCCACCAGCGGCGCCATCAGCAGGATGAACATGATGGCGAAATACGGCGGGCCCACCGAGATCTTGCCCAGCTCCAGCGTATCGGCCAGCAGCGGGTACAGGGTGCCCAGCAGCACCATCGCGCAGGCGGTGGTGAGCAGCAGGTTGTTGACCAGCAGCAGGGTCTCGCGCGAGCCGGCGGCGAACGGCTTGGCGTTGCTCTCGGTGTCCGGCGCGCGCAGCGCGTACAGCACCAGCGAGCCGCCGACCACGATGCCGAGGAAGATCAGCACGAACAGGCCGCGGCCGGGATCGGCGGCGAACGCATGCACGCTGGTCAGCACGCCGGAGCGCACCAGGAAGGTGCCCAGCAGCGACAGCGAGAAGGTGGCGATGGCCAGCAGCAGCGTCCAGCCGCCGAAGCTGCCGCGCTTTTCGGTGACCGCCTGCGAATGCAGCAGCGCCGCGCCGGCCAGCCACGGCATGAAGCTGGCGTTCTCCACCGGGTCCCAGAACCACCAGCCGCCCCAGCCCAGCTCGTAGTAGGCCCACCACGACCCCAGCGCGATGCCGAGGGTCAGGCAGGCCCAGGCCACGTTGGTCCATGGCCGCGTCCAGCGCAGCCACTGGGCGTCGATGCGGCGCTCCAGCAGGGCGGCGATGGCGAAGGCGAATGGCACCGCGAAGCCGACGTAGCCGGCGTACAGCATCGGCGGATGCACGATCAGCCCCGGGTCCTGCAGCAGGGGGTTGAGGTCACGGCCCTCGCCGGCGGCCGGCAGGATGCGGATGAAGGGATTGCTGGTGAACACCAGGAAGGCGAGGAAACCGACCGACACCACGCCCATCACGCCCAGCACCCGCGCCACCACCGGCAGCGGCAATGCCTTCGAGAACCGCGCCACCGCCGCGGTCCACAGCGCCAGCACCAGCGCCCACAGCAGCAGCGAGCCTTCGTGCGCGCCCCACACCGCGGTGTAGCGATAGAGGGTCGGCAGCAGCGAGTTGGAGTTCTCGGCCACGTACTGCACCGAGAAGTCGTTGACCACGAAGGCGTGGGTGAGGATGGCGAAGGCCAGGCCCACCAGCAGCAGCTGCATCCAGGCCGCGGGCCGCGCCACCGCCATCAGCACCGGCACGTCGCGCTGCGCGCCCAGCAGGGGCAGCAGCGCCTGCAGCGCCGCCACCAGCAGCGCCAGCAGCAGCGCGATCTGGCCGAGTTCGGGAAGCATTACTGTGCGCCTTCCGCAGGCGTCGTCTTGTCCTGCACGTTGTGCTTCTTGTGCGCGGCGCCCATCTTGTCGGCCACTTCCTTGGGCATGTAGGTCTCGTCGTGCTTGGCCAGCACTTCCTCGGCCACGAACACGTCGCCCTGCATCCGCCCGGTGGCCACCACCGACTGGTTCTCCCGGAACAGGTCGGGAAGGATGCCGGTATAGACCACCGGCAGGCGCGCATCGCCGTCGTCCACTTCGAAATGGGCTTCCATCGAGCCGGGTGCGCGCTTGAACGAATCCTTGGCGACCATTCCGCCCAGACGGAAACGGGCCTCGCCGCTGCGCACGTTGTCGCCCGCGCTGCCGCCCAGCACTTCATGGGGCGTGTAGAGATAGGCGACGTTGCGCTGCAGCGCCATCGCGATCAGCGCGGTCGCCACGCCGGCGACGGCGACCAGGGCGAGGATCAGCAGCAGGCGGCGTTTGCGGGTGGGGTGCATGGCGTCCTGGTCAGTCCCGCGACAGCGGGCGTTCGGTATCGGGAGGGGGGGCGGCCTGCCGGCGCGCGGTGCGCAGCCTGGCGGCGCGCAGGGCTGCGCGGATCTGCAGCTTCGGCACCAGGAAGTCCCACAGCAGCATCGCGGCGAATACCGCGTAGGCGGCGATGACGTATTCGCGGTAGCTCATCGCGCTTCCCCGGCGGCCAGCTTCGAGACCCAGTCCTTGGCGGCCTCGCGGCGCAGGTTGTCGGCACGGGCGCGGGCCAGCAGCGAGCCGACGAACCACAGCTTGGTGCCGACGATCATCCAGACGAGCGGCCACATCATGCTGGCGTCCATGCTGGACTCGCCGAACACGCGGATGGTCTGGCCCTGGTGCAGCGAGTTCCACCACACCACCGACCAGCGGATCACCGGCAGCAGGGCGACCCCGACGATGGCCAGCAGGCCGGCCGCGCGGGCGGCATTGCGGCGGTCGTCGATGGCGGCGTACAGGCCCATCACGCCCAGGTACAGGAACAGCAGGATCAGCTCGGTGGTCAGGCGCGGATCCCAGTCCCACCAGGTGCCCCACATCGGCTTGCCCCAGATCGAGCCGGTGGCGAGGGTGACGAAGGTGAAGGCGGCGCCGGTGGGCGCGCAGGCCATCGCCAGGATTTCGCAGAGCTTGATCCGCCAGATCAGCGCGATGGCCGAATAGAACGCCATCAGGCCGAAGATGGCCATGCTCATCCAGGCCGCGGGGACGTGGATGTAGAGGATGCGGAAGCTGTCGCCCTGCTGGTAGTCGGCGGGGACCTGGAACAATGCCCCGTACAGGCCCACGGCCATCGCCACCATCCCCAGCAGCCAGGCCCACGGCGTCCAGCGGGCGGCAAAGCGATCGAAGTACGGGGGCGAGCCGAGTTGGTGGAACCAGCGGATCAGCGGAGACATCTTGGCCTTGGCAGGAGCGGCGTGGACGCGCCGCGGGCAATCCTGCGAAGGATACCAGCCCGCGGGCGGGCCGGTATCCGGATTTCCGGCAACGGACGGGCGGCGCGTGCCGCCCGTCCGCGGGTGAAGCGGCTTACTGGACCTGGATGTTGCCCTGCATCAGCGCCAGGTGGCCCGGGAAGCTGCAGAAGAACTTGTACGGGCCGCCATCCTTGATCTTGGCCACGTCGAAGGTCACCGATGCGGACTCGCCGCCACCGATGATCTTGGTGTGGGCGATCGAGCGGGTATCGCCTTCCTTGACGTGCTCGGCGGCGTTGGCGGCGCCGTCGGCGGCGATGCCGGCCATGTCGGCTTCCTTGGCGATCACCACGTTGTGGCCCATGACGTTGGCGGCCATGGTGCCGACGTGCTTCAGGTTGATGGTGAACTGGGTGCAGCTGGCCGGCACGGTGATCGAGTCGGCGTTGAACTGCATCGCGTCGTTGGACTCGATGGTGGTGGCGCAGTTTTCGACCACTGCCGGTTTGGTGCTGGCGGCGGGCGCGGCTTCAGCCGGAGCAGCCTCGACCGGGGCCGCCGGCGCTTCGGCAGCCGG
>JANJSW010000100.1 GCA_024711415.1 Thermomonas sp.
AGATGGGCTGCGAGGTGCACGACATCGGCCACACCATCCACCCGCATCCCACGCTGGGCGAGTCGGTGGGCATGGCGGCGGAGGTCTACGACGGCAGCATCACCGACCTGTACATCCCGAAGAAGAAGTAGGGCGGTTCGATCCGCCCTGCGGCATCGACAGCGGCGCGGACTCCGGTTCGCGCCGCTGTCGTTTCAGGCGGTGAAGCCGTCGTGGTGCGACAAGGCATTGCCGGCACGACGCGCCTCGATCCGCTTCCACACCTTCTCGTGGAAGTGGAACACCACGGTATTGCAGGCCGGTTCCACCAGGGCCAGCGCACCGCCGACCAGCCAGCTGCCGGTCATCAGCCAGCCCACCGAGAACGCCACCAGGAAATGCAGGGACGCAAAGCTCAAGGTCTTGCGCATGACGGAGCCTTGTAATTGAGAGTCATTCGCATTATTGCATGGGCAGTGCAGTTGATCCAGTGGGAATCCCTGATTGCTGCAATTGCCCCCACACATGCCCGGTGCCGCAGGAAAAGGAAGCCCCGGCCGGGGATGGGCCGGGGCTTCGGGCGTCCGCACGGGATCTGACGAGGAATTTGCGGACGCTGCAGGTTGTGACCGGGCCCACGCTTGGAAGTTCCAGCGGATCGGCAAGGCTTTTGGCGGTTGCCGCTGAAAAAGAGCGCCTGCTATAATTCGGCGGCTTCGCAGGACGGTTTTCGCAACCGCCCCGCGATTCCGTGCCGATACCGGCTGATTTTGCAGGGAACGTCCGCGTGCTCAATTCCGTCAACGCGGGCTGGCGGCTGGCGCTGCGGGTGGTGGTCTTCCAGATCATCGCCACGCTGGCGACGGCAGCAGCCTGCTACATCAGCGGCCCGCGGGCCGCGCTCGCCGCATTGGCGGGTGGTGGTGCGATGGCGCTGGGCAGCCTGTTGGCGGCCTGGGGTGCTTTCGGTGGCGGGGTTGCCGGTGCCGGCGTGGCGCTGGGGCGCCTGCTGCTGGGCACCGCGGTGAAGTGGCTGGTCGTGATCGTCGGGCTCTACCTGGCGATGGCGGTGTGGAAATTGCCGGCGGTGCCGGTACTGGCCGGGGCGGCGATGGCCGCGGCGGCCTTCGTGGTTTCGATGAAATTCGTGGCACAGCGCAGTACGACGAGGACGAACGCGTGATCCTGGAAGCTATGGGACTGGCACCTGAAGGCGGCGACACCGGCGGCGGCCTGACCGGCTATATCGTCCACCACCTGACCCACAACACCAAGCAGTTCTCGTTCGGCGCGGTCCACATGGATTCGTGGGTGGTCGCGCTTGCGCTGGGCCTGCTCGCCAGCTTCTGGCTGTGGTGGTATGCCCGCAAGGCGACCGCCGGCGTGCCGTCGAAGGGGCAGGCATTCGTCGAGCTGGTGGTCGAGTTCGTCGACTCCGAAGTCAAGAACACCTTCCATGGTGACCGCCGCTTCATCGCGCCGCTGGCGCTGACCATCTTCGTCTGGGTGGTCTTCATGAACGCGATGGACCTGCTGCCGCTGGACATCCCCAGCGCCGCCGTGCAGGCCGTGGCCGGCGAGGAAGTCGCGCACCATACCTATTTCCGCTGGGTGCCGACCGCCGACATCAACACCACCTTCGGCATGTCGCTCACCGTCCTGCTGCTGATCATCTTCTACTCGATCAAGGCCAAGGGTGCAGGCGGCTTCACCAAGGAGCTGTTCACCGCGCCGTTCCACGCCGAGGGCACCTTCGCCAAGATCGTGCTGGCGCTGCCGAACCTGTTCCTCAACGTGGTCGAGTACCTGTCCAAGCCGGTCAGCCTGGGCATGCGACTGTTCGGCAACATGTACGCCGGCGAGCTGGTGTTCATGCTGATCGCGGGCCTGTTCGTGTCGTGGTTCACCTTCCTGCCGGGCATCGTGTTCCAGTCGATGTGGGCGATCTTCCACATCCTGATCATCCTGCTGCAGGCCTACATCTTCATGGTGTTGACCGTCGTCTACCTGGCGATGGCGCACGAGCACCACTGATCCATCGCTGTACCCCGGTTCCGTTTCACCTTCCGTCGTTCCACCTTCAATTCACCGCAAGCACCGCAACTGGAGATCCACCATGGAATTCATCGCCCAAGTCCAGGCCTACACCGCCATCGCCATCGGCATCATCGTCGGCCTGGGTGCCCTCGCCGCCGCCCTCGGCATCGGCATCATGGGCAGCAAGTTCCTCGAGTCCGCCGCCCGCCAGCCGGAGCTGGTGCCGATGCTGCAGGGCCGCATGTTCCTGCTGGCCGGTCTGATCGACGCGGCGTTCCTGATCGGCGTCGGCGTGGCGATGATGTTCGCGTTCGCCAACCCGCTGCTGGCCGCCGTCCAGGCTGCTGCCGGCGCCTGATCGCGTCGCGTGGTGAAGGTGCGCGCCGCCCGCGGGTGGCGCGTGCCGGCAACATCGCGCCGCGGCATGTCGCCGCGGCGCAGCCTTGAAGAAAGCCCCGCAGCGCCGGGTCTTCTGAAACGTCAGGTCACGACATGAATCCGAATATCACCCTGCTGGGCCAGATGATCAGCTTCGCGATCCTCATCTGGTTCTCCGTCAAGTTCATCTGGCCGCCGCTGATCAAGGCGATCGAGGAGCGCCAGCAGAAGATCG
>JANJSW010000125.1 GCA_024711415.1 Thermomonas sp.
TCCCTACACGACGCTCTTCCGATCTGCAGCGCCTGCGCCTGCCGATGCGGCCGGACAACCGCAGCCTCAACCTGTCCAACGCAGTCGCTGTGATGGTGTTCGAGGCGTGGCGGCAGGCGGGCTTCGCGGGCGGCGAATAAACGCTGCGCCAGCGCGCGCGAAGTACAACACCCAAGCCGAATGACGGCTGTACCGTGCCGGGCGGGATTCAGTCCATGTTGTGACCGGGCGCAAAGAATGCCCGCAAGTCCCGCCGATCCGGCTGGACGGACAACAACAACATGGAGGTCCACCTCATGAAGCGTCACATCCTTGCCTTCGCCCTCGTCGCCGCCATGCCCTTCGCCGCGTCCGCGGCCGACGGCATCAAGTACAACTACGTGCAGGGCGGCTACGTCGCCACCAATACCGACGCCGGCGACGCCGACGGCTGGGGCGTGCGTGGCTCGGTGGCCGTGCATCCGAACTTCCACCTGTTCGCCGACTACGCCAACCAGAAGATCGACAACACCAGCGTCGATTTCGACCAGTGGCGCGTGGGCGGCGGCTACAACCGCAGCATCTCCGACCGCACCGACTTCGTTGGCCAGCTGGCCTACGAGAAGCTGGATGCCGGCGCCGGGATCAAGGCCGAGGGCTACAGCGCCGAAGCCGGCGTGCGCAGCATGATGACCCCGAGCATCGAGGGTTACGCGATGCTGGGCTACCAGGACGGCGACGACTTCGACGGCGATGCCTATGGCCGCCTGGGTGCCGCGGTCAAGTTCAACCAGAACTGGGGCGCCACCGCCGAGGTCAAGCTGGTCAACGGCGGCGACACCCAGTGGTTCGTGGGTCCGCGCTTCAGCTGGTAAGGCATCCGCCAAGCCACACGAAAACGCCCGGCAGTGCCGGGCGTTTTCCTTTGCGTGCGGCGCGATCCGCGCAGCTTCGGCAGATCAGCCGAACAGCGATTGCGGATATTCCGCCTTGCGCTCGCGCGCCATCAGCCGCGCCAGCCCTTCGGCCGGCGTGACCGTGCCGTGCAGCACGTCGCGCACGCCTTCAGCGATCGGCAGTTCGATGCCGTGCGCATTGGCCAGCCGCATCACCTCGTCGGCGGTCTGCAGGGATTCGACCACCTGGCCGATCTCGCGCACCGCGTCGGCGATCGAGGCGCCGCGCCCCAGCGCCAGGCCCAGCCGGCGGTTGCGCGACAGGTCGCCGGTGCAGGTCAGCACCAGGTCGCCGAGGCCGGCGAGGCCCATCAGGGTTTCCGGGCGGCCACCGAGGGCGATGTTGAGGCGCAGCATCTCGTTGAGGCCGCGGGTGATCAGGCCGGCGCTGGCGTTCAGCCCCAGCCCCATGCCGTCGGCCACGCCGGTGGCCACCGCCAGCACGTTCTTCATCGCGCCGCCCAGCTCGGCGCCGCGCATGTCGTTGCCGGTGTAGGCGCGGAACGCCGGGCCATGCAGCGCGTCGGCGACCTGCCGGCAGAATTCGGCATCGTCGGAATGCACGGTCAGCGCGGTGGGCAGGCCCTCGGCCACTTCCTTGGCGAACGACGGGCCGGTGACCACCGCCAGCGGCACGTCGTCGCCCAGCACCTCGCCGGCGACCTCATGCAGGAAACGCCCGCTGCCGGGCTCGAAGCCCTTGGTGGCCCAGGCCACGCCGGCCTGCGGCGGGCGCAGCGGCGCCAGCGCGCGCAGGGTCTCGGCGAACGCGTGCGAGGGCACCACCACCAGCACCAGCTCGGCATCGGCCAGCGCCTCGTGCAGCGAGGTGGTGGCGCGCAGCGCGCCCGGCAGGACGATGCCGGGCAGGTAGCGCGGGTTTTCGCCGCCACCCTCGATGGCCGCCACGGTGGCGGCATCGCGGCCCCACAGCACGGTGGGGTGGTCGTGGCGGGCGATCAGCGCCGCCAGCGCGGTGCCCCAGGAGCCCGCGCCGAGGACGGCGACCTTCGGTTTGGCAGACGCCGTCATGCGTCGCCGATCAGGCGTTGCCGGCGGTTTCGGCGTCGGCCAGCGAGTCGCCCTGCTGCGACATCTGCGCAACGCGCTGGCGCAGGGTCTCGGCGTACAGCGCCTCGAAGTTGATCGGCTGCATCGGGAACGGCGGGAAGCCGCCCGAGGTGATCAGCTGGCCGATGGTGGCCGACGCGTAGGGATACAGGATGTTCGGGCACTGGATGCCGAGCATCGCGTCCAGCATCTGGTCGTCCATGCCGCCGAGGCCGAACACGCCGGCCTGCTCGACTTCGGCCAGGTAAGCGGTCTTGTCGTTCAGGGTGCAGGTCAGGGTGATGCCCAGGCTGACTTCGAACGCGTTGTCGGACAGACGCTGCACCTTCTGGTTCAGCTTCATCTGCAGGTCGGGCTGGCCCTGTTCGTTGAACACCTGCGGCGCGTTCGGCGCTTCGAAGGAGACGTCCTTCACGTACAGCTTTTCGACGGTGAAGGTCGGGCCCTGCTGGGCGTCGGCGGCCGGCGCAGCGCCGTTCAGGTTTTCATCGGACATGGGAATTCTCGAATGCAGCGAAGGAAATGTGAAATGTCGATTATCGCACCGAACCCGGCGCGGCCCTTACGACGTGGGGCGTGCGGGCGCGGAACACAAGCCCGGTGCGGGGGTCGGATCAGCGGCCCTTGACCAGCGGCAGGTCGGCGCCCTGCCAGGCCTGGATGCCGCCTTCCAGCACGCAGACGTGGGCGAAACCGGCCTTGCGCAGGCGCTTGGCGGCGCCGCTGGCGGTCTGCCCGACCCGGCACACCAGCACCACCGGCAGCGCCTTGGCGGCGGCCAGCTGCTTGTGCTCGGGATCGAACTGGCTGGGCTGGACGTTCTTCGAGCCGGCGATATGGCCCTTCTCGAACTCGCCGGGCGAACGCAGGTCCACCACCAGCGCGTTGTCGCGGTTGATCAGGCCGGTCAGCTGGGCCGGTCCGATCCGGCGCACGCCGCCCAGCAGGTTGGCCAGCTCGTTGCCGATCAGGGCGACGGTGATGCCGGCCAGGGCCAGCGACAGCATGGGGTGGCGGCCGGCAAAGGCGGCCAGTTCGGCGAAGGTCACGGCATCGACCGGTCAAGACGGGGCGGCAATTGTAGCCGCAGCGCGCGCCTCATTCGCCCCACAGGTCCGGCAGGCCGCTGACCAGCCACCAGTTGCGTGCTTCCTCGTCGTAGCGCCAGCGCTCGCGGTAGCGCACGCTGCGTTCGGCCAGGGTATTGCGGTTGATGACGCCGATCTCGATGTCGCGCACCACCTCGCCGTTGCCCAGGGTGGTGCCGCCGCTGTCGCGATAGGAGGAAATCTGCACCTGCTTGTAGCGGGAGAAGTCGATGTCGGTGAGCGGGTGTTCCTTGCGCACCTTGGGATCGACCAGATTCCACGCGCCTTCGAAATCGCCCCAGCGGATCGCCGCCGAATAGCTGTACTGCGCCTCGTCCAGCGCACTGCCTTTGCTCGCGGACTTGGGGCAACCGGCCAGCAGGGCCAGGCAGCACAGCAACAGGCAGCGCAGCAGCCATCGCGACATCGGGATTCTCCGGCAGGGGATCATGCATCCTAACCGCTTGCGGGCAACTTCCCCGCCGCCACGCGCTCAGGTCTTGCCGATCGCCACGTAGCGGCCGGTGTAGGTGGCTGCGACGGCGCCGTCGGCAAGCAACGTGCGGGCCTGCAGGCGGATGCCGGCGCGGCCCTGCCGGCGCAGCGTGTCCACCAAGGCGGCGTGTTCGACGGCATCGTCGAACGCGGCCTCGACCACGATGTCCTCGAACACCGGCTTGAGGTAGCGCACCCGGCTGTCGGCCACGAACACGTCGGCGTGCAGGCCGGCGGTTTCCAGCTCCATCGACACCAGCCCCCATGCGGCGATGGTCATCAACGAGGACAGGCTGCCGCCGAACGCGC
>JANJSW010000130.1 GCA_024711415.1 Thermomonas sp.
CGCGGCGGGGTCGGGGTTTTACCCGAGGGTCAGATGTCCGCCTGGGCCAGCGCGTGCAGCCGCCCTTCGCGCAGCTCCAGCACCCGGTCCAGCCGGCGCGCCAGGCGGCGGTCGTGGGTCACCAGCACCAAGCTGGTGGCCTGCGCGCGGTTGAGCTCCAGCATCTGCTCGAACACGATCGCGGCGGTCTTCTCGTCGAGGTTACCGGTGGGTTCGTCGCCCAGCACGCAGGCCGGACTGTTGACCAGCGCCCGCGCCACCGCGGCGCGCTGGCGTTCGCCGCCGGACAGCTCGCCGGGCTTGTGCGCCAGTCGATGCCCCAGCCCCACCGACTCCAGCAGCGCCTGCGCGCGCCGCTGCGCCTCGCCGGTGGACTGGCCGGCCAGCAGCACCGGCATCATCACGTTCTCCAGCGCGGTGAACTCCGGCAACAGGTGGTGGAACTGGTAGACGAAGCCGAGCGACGCATTGCGGAGGCGGCCGCGCGCCGCATCGGACAGCGCGCTCATCTTCTGGCCGGCCACGTACACCTCGCCGGCGCTGGGGACATCCAGCCCGCCCAGCAGGTGCAGCAAAGTACTCTTGCCGGCACCGGACGCGCCGAGGATGGCCACGGTTTCGCCGGCCTGCACGACGAAGTCCAGCCCGTCGAACACCGGCGTGTGCAGCTTGCCCTCGGCGTAGGTCTTGCCCAGGCCTTCGGCGCGGATGACGTCCTGCATCGGCTCATTCATAGCGCAGCGCCTCCGCCGGGGCCGTGCGCGAGGCGCGCCAGGCGGGATACAGGGTGGCCAGGAAGGCCATCAGCAGCGCAGCACAAACGATGGCAACCACGTCGCCGGTCTGCATGTCGGTGGGCAATCCGGTGATGTAGTACACGTCCTCCGGCAGCAGCTGCACGCCGAACAATTGCTCGATGCCCTGCAGGATGCGGTTGAGGTTGAGGGTCAGCGCCACGCCGCCGATCACCCCGGCCACGGTGCCGATGATCCCGATCAACCCGCCCTGCACCATGAAGGTGCGCATCACCTGTCCCGGGGTCAGGCCGAGCGTGCGCAGGATGGCGATGTCGGCCTGCTTGTCGGTCACCAGCATGACCTGCGAGGACACCAGGTTGAACGCGCCCATCGCCACGATCAGCGACAGCAGGATCGCCATCACCGTTTTCTCCATCTTCAGCGCGCGGAACAGGTTGGCATTGTCCTGGGTCCAGTCGCTGACCCGGTACGGACCCTTGAGCGTGAGCGCCAGGTCACGGGCGACCTCGAAGGCGCGGTCCATGTCGTGCAGCTTCAGGCGCACGCCGGTGACGCCGTCGCCCATCCGCAGCACGCGCTGCAGGTCGGACAGGTTGACCACCGCCAGGCCCTTGTCGAATTCGTTGTAGCCGGCCTCGAAGATGCCGCTGACCCTGAACCGCTTCATGGTCTGCACGCCACCGACCGGGGTGCTGCGGAACTCGGCCAGGGTGACGATGACATCGTCGCCCACGCCCACCCCTAGCCAGATCGCCAGTTCCTTGCCCAGCACGATGTTGAAGCTGCCGGGCGCCAGGTCGGCAATCCTGCCCTGCACCATCTTGCCGGGCAGTTCCGAGACCTTGCCTTCCTGCGCCGGGTCGACCGCGCGCAGCATCGCCGGCTGGTTGTTGGCGCCGGAGACCAGCGCTTCCTTCTCGATGTAGGGCGCCGCGCCGACCACGCGCGCATCGGCCATGGCCACCTGCACCGCATGCCGCCAGTCCTGCAACGGCTCGCCGTAGCCGCTGACGGTGGCGTGGGCGGCCATGCCCAGCATGCGGTCGCGGATTTCCTTCTGGAACCCGCTCATCACTGCCAGCGTGGTGATGAGTGCGGTGACGCCCAGCGCGATGCCGAGGATCGAGGCCAGCGAAATGAACGAGATGAAGCCGTTGCGGCGTTTGGCGCGCAGGTAGCGCAGGCCGATGGCGACGGGGACGGGTTTGAACATCGAAGGCCCTTTCCAGTGACCGCCTATCCTGCCATCGATGCGCCGCCGTCGGCAGCCTCGCGTTTCTGCAGCGCCAGCTTCAGTTCACGCCGGGCAGCGGCCGGCAGGGTATCCGGCCAGAACACCAGACGACGGGCGCGCCCGTCCGGATCACGCCAGTGCAGGAACGCCAGCGGGCCGCGCCAGCGCACACCCAGCGAGGTCATCGGCAGACCATCGCAGCGGGCTTCGCCGGCACCGGCCGGAATCACCAGCGCCCGTGGCGGCTGCAGCCTGTGCCGGCGCACCTCGCGGATGCCCCAGGCGCCGGCCAGCAGCGCCAGCGGCCAGGCCACGGCGGGCGGCAGGTCGGATACGAGCAGCGAAAACGGCGCCAGCAGCGCCAATGCAACGAGCGCGGCGGTCGCCCAGCGCGAGGGCACCCAGTCAAACCGGCAGGGCGCGGATGCGTTCGATGAGCGCCGCGATTTCGACATCGCCGGGCACCTCATGGCCAAGGAACCAGCGCCAGAGTCTGTCGTCTTCGCTGTCCAGCAGCCGCAGGAAAACCTCGCGCTCGGCGGTCGGACTTTGCCGCCATGCGCGGTCGAGCCAGCGCTCCAGCAGCTGGTCGAGCTCGCGCATGCCGCGCCGGCAGCGCCAGCGCAGCTTCCTCAGTTCGGTCTCGTCGTCGGTCTGCATCGCAACTCGCAATAGCGTCATCCCCGCGCAGGCGGGGATGACGGCAACGGCTTCATGTAGGAAACGTGTTCCCTCAGACCTTGCGCGCCAACATCAGCTTCTTGATCTCGGCGATCGCCTTGGCCGGATTCAGGCCCTTCGGGCAGGTCCGTGCGCAGTTCATGATGGTGTGGCAGCGATACAGCTTGAACGGATCTTCCAGATCGTCCAGGCGGGCACCGGTGTCCTCGTCGCGGCTGTCCACGATCCAGCGGTAAGCCTGCAGCAGGATCGCCGGGCCAAGGTAGCGGTCGCCGTTCCACCAGTAGCTGGGGCAGGACGTGCTGCAGCAGGCGCACAGGATGCATTCGTACAGGCCGTCGAGCTTGGCGCGGTCTTCCTTGCTCTGCAGGCGCTCGCGATCCGGCGGCGCAGGCGTCTGCGTGCGCAGCCACGGGCGGATGCTGGCGTGCTGGGCGTAGAAATGGGTCAGGTCGGGCACCAGGTCCTTGACCACCGGCATGTGCGGCAGCGGGTAGATCGCGACGTCGCCCTTCACGCTGTCGCTGGCGCAGATGCAGGCCAGCGTGTTGGTGCCGTCGATGTTCATCGCGCACGAGCCGCAGATGCCTTCGCGGCAGGAACGGCGGAAGGTCAGCGTGGGGTCGATCTCGTTCTTGATCTTGATCAGCGCGTCCAGCACCATCGGCCCGCACGCGGCCATGTCCACCTCGTAGGTGTCCACGCGCGGGTTCATGCCGTCGTCGGGGTTCCAGCGGTAGACCTTGAAGGTGCGCG
>JANJSW010000145.1 GCA_024711415.1 Thermomonas sp.
GTCGCCCAGGCGTTCGCCGCGCGGCAGCAGCGCGTTGAACTTGTCGCGCCGCAGCGGGCCGACGGTCAGCCGCAGCGTGGTCTGCCTGTCCCAGTAGCGCGCGCCCAGCACGCAGCCGGCGCCCAGTTGGTGGCCGTTGCGGCCCAGCCGGGTGCGGGCTTCGTCGGTGATGGTTTGCCAGGTGCCGAGGCAGCCACGCGCCTCCACGGACGCGCCGACGACCGCCGACACCACCTGCGCGATCGCGCGCTCGCCGTGTGGGCGCTGTGCGATCAGGCCGGAGAAATAGGCCATCGCCGCGCCGGGCAGCGGCTTGGCGGCGGTGCCACCACGCTTGCCCGGATGCAGCCGCGCCTGCAGCGCCGGTGTGCCCAGCCCGACCAGATGCTCGAGGTAGCGCAGCACCGAGTTCTGGAAGCCGAACTCGCGGCCGATTTCCGGCCGATGCTTGGCCCAGGCCAGCCAGAACAATGCCACCAGCCGGTGGTTGAAGATGTCGAGGAATTCCTGCGCGCCGCGGTCGCGGTCCTGCCTGCGCGCGATCAACAGCTCGGTGTAGCTGCGCGGCAGCACCCCGGACGGGCCGGTGAGGCCCATGAAGTTGACGCAGACGCGGGTGTCGCGGTCGTGGCCATCGATCGCGGCCAGCTCCGAAACGGGGAAGGCCAGCGATGCCGGGGTGGTGAAGCGCAGCGGGCCGGGCCGCGCGCCGCTGCCGCGGCCGTCGAAGCCGTTGGCGCCGTACAGCAGCCGCACCGCCTGGAAGAAGCCGAACCGTCCCGGCTGCGCCTGCAGCCGTTCCAGCGCGGGGCGCATCGGGTCGATGTCGCGCGGCTCCGTGGTGGGCGCGGCGGCTGCGATGTCCTCGCTCATACCAGCGGCAGGCTCCCGCTGCGCGGCGCGAAGCGCACCAGCCAGTCCTCGCGCTGCTCGCTGCGCACGCTCAGGCGGGTATAGGAATTGGCGGTGCAGTACAGCCCGAAGAAGTGGTCCAGCACGCAGGCCATCAGGTACACGCCTGATCCCACGTACTGGTTCTCGTCGAAGTCCAGCTCGATTTCGGTGCCGCGGACGAAGGCCTGCCGCGGCGCGCGGCCGATGCGGGTCACCGACGGATGCCCGCCGACGCGGGTGATGCCGGCGATCTGCTTGCGCAGGCTGCCGGCGTCGGCGAAGTTGTAGAGGTTGAGGATTTCCAGCAGCGCCTCGCGCCCGCCATCGACGATCGACAGATGGTTCAGCGACAGGTGCGAGATCAGCCGCCATTGGTTGGCCTGCCGCATCGGTGCGCGCCAGGTCGGACTGGGCTTCTTCAGCAGCCGCGCCGAGGCGATCACGCCGCCCTGTTCCGGCTGCAGCAGGCTGTCGTCGCCGCCGAACGGGAGTTGCGCGGGCAGGTCGCGGTTGGTGCAGGTCAGGCTGACCGACAGCGTGTCCACGCCGGGCGCGCGCGGGTTCATGTCGCGGTCGACCAGGCTCAGCATCACGTCGGCGCCGTCATCGCCCGGCAGCAGCGACGGGCGCCGCTGCAGGTACCAGTAATGGCCGTTGCCGTCGTCGTGCAGGCCGTGCTGCACCGAATAGGCGGGATGGAATTCGACCGAATCGTTGCCGCCTGGGCCGCGGCTGAACTTGCGCACCCAGTCCACCGAATACACCTCCAGCCCCAGCGGCCGGCGCACGTCGGGGATGACCTGGTATTCGTGGCGCTCCTGCGACAGCCGGATCGGCTCGCCCTGCTGCTTGAACAGGTTGACCACCGGCGTGCAGAACAGCCGGAAGGTGTCGGCGGAGACGGTCTGCTCCAGCCGCGCCAGCCGCTCCGGCCGGCCGAAGGCGTTGAACTCGATGGCGATTTCCACCGCGCGGTCGAAGCGCGACAGGTCCAGCCCGGCCACGTCCACGAACAGGAATTTCTCCGGCAGCACGAAGTATTCCTGGATCAGACGGTAGCCGAGGAACGAACGCGGGTCGTAGTCGAGCAGGGCTTCCTCTTCGGCGAAACCGACCGGGCGCAGGCTGCCGGGCGGCAGCCGCAGCGGTGGCAGCTGCGGCGCATCGTCCGGCGCGCGCAGGGTGATGCCGGCGGCGGAGTTGAGCAGCAGCTCGTGCAACGCGTGCACCAGCGGGCTTTCGCCATCGAGGTAGAAGCGCAGCTGGCGGATCGGCAGCTGCGACAGCGGCAGCTGGCCGGTGGCCTCGATGCGCAGCCTCAGGGTGGCGACGGTGTCGTTGCGGGTCACGGCGAAGGCCGAGCGCTCGGCCGCTTCCAGCTGCGCCTGCGCTACCCGGATCGGCCACACCTCCACCGGGTAGGCGGTGCGATAGCGGATCGGCAGGCCCTGCACCGGCCGCGTCAGCAGTTCGCTGTGGCGCGGCATTTCCTGCATTTCGTTGATGTCGGCACCGGGCGCCAGCGCCAACTGCGCCACCGACATCGACGGCACTGGGCGCAGGAAATGCGGATACAGCACCGACAGCATCGCCTCGGTGATCTGCTGGATTTCGTCGTCGAGGTTCTTGTGGATGCGCGCGGTCAGGAACGAGAACGACTCGATCATCCGCTCGACGTGCGGGTCCTCGCAGACCTCGCCTTCCATCTGCAGGCGCGAGGCGATCTTGGGATAGTGCGAAGCGAACTCCTTCGACAGTCGCCGGAGGTAGGTCAGTTCGTTCTCGTAGTACGGCAGCAGATCGTCGAGCATGGCGGTCCTGCGGCATGGGCCGGGCCCCGCGCGGCGCGCGGCAGGCGATGGCACAGGCTAGTGAGCGCCGCCCGACGCGGCCATTCGCCGGATGGTCTATGCCCTCCGGAACGGCCGCGATGCCGCCTGCTCACTCCTCCACGCACAGCTCCTCGTCCGGCACCGCGCAGTCGCGCAGGCCGCCGCCCTCGCCGCGGGTCTTGATGCCGCTGGCGGCGGCGCTGCCGGCCACCGCCTTGGGCAGCAGCAGCCACATCCGCACCGGCTGGTTGGTGGCCAGCGCCATCTTGCCGGCCTTGTCGCCGAAGCCCCAGAAGAAGTCGCCGCGCACGCTGCCGCGGATCGCCCCGCCGGTGTCCTGGGCGAATACCAGCCGGCGCATCGGCGTGCTGCTGCCGGGGCGGGTGCCCTCGATGAACACCGGTGCGCCGAGTGGCGTGGCGCGCGGGTCCACCGCCATCGAACGGCCGGCGCTGAGCGGCACGCCGAGCGCGCCGATCGGGCCTTCCGGGCCGTCGCCGATGCGGCGGAAGAACACATAGCTGGGATCGAGGATGCCGGTGCTGGGCACCGCCACGCCGCTGCCGCTGGCGTGGCCCGCGGCCTTGCCGCCGCCCTTGCCTTCGAACTCGGACATGTCCATGCGCGCGGTGGGCGTGTCGTCGTTGCGGTCGGGTCTTGCGCCCGCGGCGGGCGTGGTGGCCGCAGCGACCGCTTCTTCTTCCACCGGCGCCACATAGGTGGTGTCGGCCACCGGGGCGTTCAGCAGCAGCTGGATCATCGCCTCCACGTCGGACGCATCGACCGGTGTCGCGGTGGTGGACGCCTGCGCGGGCGGGCGCTTGCCCTTGGGCTTCGGCTTGATCCGCGCCGATGTCGATGATGCCGAGGGCGAGGTGCCGCCGCCGCCCTGCAGCGCGGCAACGATCCGCGCTACCTCGGCGTCCACCGCGGCATCGCCGCCGGGTCGCTTCATGCCGCGGGTGCCGCCGGGAATCTCCACCGCCAGCGGCTGGTCCAGCCCGCGCGCCTTGATCGCCAGCAACATCGCGTCGGCGTCGCCGCGGGTGGCGTTGGGCAGGAACGGCTGCCCGTTCTGCTCGGCATAGGCCAGCCGGATCAGGCCGCCGTCCTTGAGCTGGATCTTGCCGGAGCCCTGGATCTGCATCGAATAGAGCTTGTACGGATCGGCCACCCACGCCAGCACCGGCGCGTCCAGCGCATTGGCGTCGATCTGCTGGCGGGTGTAGTAGGCGCGCACGGTGTTGCCGTCGATGCGCACGCGGTAGCGCTTGTCGCGCGGGTTGGGCGATGCGCCGCCGAGCTCGATGCGGTATTCGCGGGCACCGGCATCGCCGCGCTCGGCGCCGACCAGGCGGGCGCCGTCGCGCTTCAGCCAGCGCGTGGCCTGCCCGGCGACGGTGCGCGAATCGACCATCAGCAGGTCCGGCGGGGTGGCGTAGATCGGGTAGCGGTACGCGCCCTGGCGGGTCAGCGAGCCGGAGATCAGCGGCTCGAAATAGCCGGTCAGCTTGCCGGTGGCGCTGCGCGTGGGCGTCAGCATCTGGTAGGCGAAGAATTCATCGTGCAGGAACTGCCGCAGCGTGCTTTCGTCGTGCGGCAGCTTGGCGAGCCTCGCGCAGATCGGCGCCCATGCGCTGCGCCGCTTCATCGCTCGGCAGTTGGTGTTGAAGCTGGCGAAGACGTCTTCGAAGTCCTCGTGCTCCCAGCCCGGGATTTCGTCCAGCAGGATCGGCACGTAGGCCGCGTTGCGGGTGGCGAATGCAGGGCCGAGGTCGGGGTTGGTCGGTGCTTCCGGCGCGCTCTGGGCCGCAGCGACGATGCTGGCGGCCATGCCCAGCGCCAACAGCAGGTGGCGGAGCGGGCCGTGCCGCCGCGGTGTGGCGGGGCGGCGATGGGTGTCCAAGCTGATCATGCGCATTCCTCCGCCGCGTCGGCGGGCCGGTGCCTGCGCTCAGGCTGCGCTGCGAGGCCGTACCGGACAATACGGCGGAGGCCATAGGCGAAGCGAGGTGCGGGGCTTGCGCACCTTGGGGCTTGCGCGCCTCAGAGCCCCTGCAGCTTGCGCGATGCCACCACCGCCTCGACCCGGTTGCGTACGTTCAGTGCGCGGAAAATCGCCGCCAGGTGGATCTTCACCGTGCCTTCGCTGATCCCCAGGTCGCGCGCGATCAGCTTGTTCGGCTTGCCCTGCGAGAGTAGCCGCATCACGTCCACCTGGCGTTCGGTCAGCAGCTGGCGCAGGCCGTCCAGCGAATGCGCCTCGCTGGCATGCGGCGCGGTGTCGCGGCCGGGGGATGCGGGCGAACCCGCGCCGGGCTGCCAACCCTGCGCCTGTGCGCTGGCCAGCAGCAGCGGCGGGATGTAGAGGCCGCCGGCCAGCACCAGCCGGATCGCCGACAGCATCACGTCCGGCGAATAGGCCTTGGGGATGAAGCCCAGCACGCCCAGATCCATCAGCGCGCGCATCAGCTCCGCGTCCTCCGAGCCGGACAGCACGATCACCGGCAGCCCCGGCGCCTCGGCGCGCAGCCGCGCCACGTGTTCGAAGCCCTGCGTGCCGGGCATGGCGATGTCGAGCAGGGCGAGATCCAGCGAATCCGCGTGTGTGGCCAGTGCCTGCTCCAGCTCATCGAGGTTCATCGCCACCACGGTCTCGACCGCCGGATCCAGTTCGGCGAGCTTGAGCTTGACCCCTTCGATGATCAGGCGATGGTCATCGGCCAGCAGTACTTTCACGTGGGTACCTGCATGCGTGCGCCCGGCTTGGGCATTCCTTGGAGCGCGAACGGGACGCGTGCCGACGATGGAATGGCAGGGCGCTTCCTTCTTTCACGATAGACGGCGCGCACAGCGGCCAGCAAGGTTTCGGCGCCGTTCCAACGACATACGTCCTACGGCATATGGCTGCGAACAAGCCACAGGACGAAGAATGCCGGCGATGCGCGCCATGGCCGGCGTCGCCCCAACTGACCGCCGTCATGCCGCAGCACGCAGCTTCACGCCAGCGCGATGGATCGTTGCCCGCCACCAGGCCGGGCCGCGCCGTGCTGCTCGCGTTGCTGCTTGCGCTGTCGCTGTCGGCGCAGGCCCGGCAGGACATGCTGCGTGGGGTGTCCGCGCATGCCGCCAGCGAAGCGGCCGGCGCGCAGCTGCGGCCGCCGTCGCAGGACGCCGCGCCTGCAGCGGCGCCGACGGTTGCGGACGCCGTTGCACCAACGACGCCCATGGCCGAAATCGCCGACGCACGGGCCGCAGTCGCAGTGGCCACCGCGACGCGCGAACGCGGGGTGCTGTTCAAGGTTGTCCCGCCGATGCCGGCGCTGCTGCCGGCATTGACGGCGGACGGCGGGCCGGCACCGGCGGCGCCCGTGCCGCTGCCGGCAAGCTACCTGCTGGGCACCATCCATTTCGGCACGCCGGAAGAGCAGGGCGTCGACTACGAGCGACTCGGGCAACTGATCGAAAGCAGCGCCACCTTCATCAATGAAGTGGACATCGACTCGGCCTGGGCACCGGATTACGACGGCTATCGCTGGCTGCCCGAAGACACGCCGCTGGACGCGATGATCGGCGCGGCCGGCATGGCGCAGGCGCAGGCGCTGCTGCCCGGCATCCGCCCGCAGGACCTGCGGCGGATGAAGCCGTGGGCGGTGCTGGCGCTGCTGGAAGCGCGCGGCGAGCACGGTGGCGACGCCAGCATGGACGCGCGCCTGCAGCGCACCGCCGCCGCGGCGGGCAAGCGGATGCTGCATCTGGAAACGCTGGAGCAGCAGCTGCAGGCGCTGGACTGCGTGCCCGCCGGCGAGCATGCGCGGGTGCTGGACGAGCGCCTGCGCAAATCGTGGGTGCTGCGCATCGAATCTGCGGAGGCGATGGCGTTCTATCGCAGCCGCGTGCTGGATGCCTGGCTGGCAAGCATCGACCGCATGGACGGGCTGGACGATGCGGCGAAGGCGATCGAGCAGCGCGCGCGGATCTGCCTGCTGGAAGACCGCAATGCGCGCTGGATCGGCCAGTTGGAGACGGCGTTCCAGGACGGCGCGAGCTTCGTTGCGGTGGGCGCAATCCATCTGGTCGGTCCGCAGGGATTGCTCGCGCGGCTGCGCAGCGACGGTTATCGAATCGAGGCAGTGCCGTTTTGAGCGGCGTCCTGCGTTGTGGTGGTGGAGGGGTTTCGATGCACACGAGGGAGCAGTTGGCATGGCATTCGGCATGAGCGGTGATCGGCAGGTCCACTGGGGACAGGGTGCGTTCCTCAGCCCGCAGCATCTGCAGGCGCAGGACGCCTGGACGCAGGCCGCACGCCATGCGCTGCACCTGCGGCTGACGCCGTTCCCGTGGGGCTTCGAAACGCTGCGACTGCGCGAGGACGCGCTGGCCAGCGGCGTGGTCGACATCGAGCGGTTCACGCTGGTGACCCGCAACGGCGAGCGGCTCGCCGGCGGTGCGCTGGATACCGCGGGCGGCAACGCGCGGGTGCCGCAGCGGAATATCGGCGAGCTGCGCAGCAACGGCAACGAACCGGTGCCGCTGTGGCTGGTGCTGAACACCGAACGCAGCCTGCAGGGGCTGGCCTCGCGCGACTCCGAGCGTTTGCAGGCGCGCCACGCGCTGGTCACCGAGAACCTGGCCGATCCCTATGATCCGCAGGCGCCGGAAGCCGACATCGAGTTCCTGCTGTACCAGGGCAACATCGTCACCGGGCTGGACGAGAACGCCGAGGCGATCGTGCGCGCCTCCGACAGCTACAAGTTCGCCGAGCTGCTGCCGGCGGGGCCTGGCAAGTACAAGCTGTCGCACGACTACATTCCGCCGACCACCGCCATCGGCGCATCGCACAACCTGGCGCGGTGGACGCGCGCGCTGCGCGACCTGCTGGTGTCGCGCGGCCAGGACTTCGCCGCGATCAAGCGCCAGCGCGGAATCCGCGCCGCCTCGACCAGCGCGCAGGAAGTGATGCGGGTGCTGATGATGCAGACCTTCGCCCGCCACATCCCGCTGTTCCAGGAACACGCGCTGATGAACACGGTGTCGGCCTATACGATGTACCAGGACCTGCGCCGGCTGGTGGCGGAGTTCTCGGTGTTCTCCGAGGACATCGGCTATTTCGGCGAGTTGGCTGCCAACCCTCGCGAAACCGAACTCCCGGACTATGACCATGAGGACCTGCGGCGCTGCTTCCGGATCGGCTTCGATCGCGCCGAGGCGCTGATCAAGGCGCTGACGGTGGGCGCCGAGGTCGGCATCACCCTGGCGTACGACGGCCGCTTCTATCGCGCCGACCTGCCGGCCAACCTGTTCGAAAGCGACAAGACCCGCTTCTACCTTGCGTTCGAGTCCGAGCAGAAGGGCGCCGACCTGTTCGCGCGGCTGTCGCGTACCGGCAAGATCGCGTCGCTGGACGAGATGCCGCGGCTGCTGTCGGCCGCGTTGTTCGGGCTGAAGATCGACCTGCTGCCGGTGCCGCCGGAAGAACTGCCGCAGAAGAGCCCGAACACCACCTATTTCCTCGTCGATACCACCCATCCGTTCTGGCAGATGATCAAGAACGGCCGCAACATCGCCGTGTTCTCCGACCTGCCGCCGGAGTCCACCGTGATCAAGCTGTTCCCCGTCGCGGGGCAGGAGTAAGCCATGGCCAGGCTCCTGCATCATTTCGCCCCGGTGTTCTCGTTCGGCCTGGCGCTGGATGAAAGCGTCGCTGCCAGCCAGGCCACCGATGCCGCCGCGACGGTGGCCGCGCGCGCGCGCGAACTCATCGAACGCGCCAAGGCCGCCGCGCTGGCCGATGGCAAGCGCCCGGAACAGGTCGACGATGCCGCCTTCGCGGTGGTGGCCTGGATCGACGAGATCATGGCCCGCAACCCGGTGTGGCTGACCAGCGGCGCGACCCCGTTGCAGGTGTCGATGTTCACCACCAACAATGCCGGCAACGAGTTCTTCAGCCACCTGTCCGCGCTCAAGCAGGACCAGGACGAGGTGCGCGAGGTCTATTACCACGCGCTGCTGGTGGGCTTCGTCGGCCAGTACTACTACGAGACCGGCGATACCGGCGAGCTGGGCAAGCTCAAGGAGCTGCACGGCCGCCAGCTGCCGGTGGCGCCGGCGCCCACGCATACCCTGCGCGAGGAAAAGATCACCCCGCAGCCCTATGGCGTGGCCGACCCGGCCGGGCCGCGGCTGCCGCGGCAGTGGGACCGCACTCTGCTGCGGATCGGCGCGCTCATCGCGCTGCTGATCCCGGTGGCGTACCTGGCCTGGATCCTGCTGGCTTCGCCGAAGCCGTCGATCACGGTGCCGGTGCAGCAGGTGCTGGCCAAGTTCGAATGTTCCGACCTCAGCGCGACGACGGACGAGGACAAGGGCACGGTCAAGGTGGCCGGCTACGTGTCCCGCCCCGACGACATGGCCGCGGTGAAGCAGCAGGTGGCGGCCATCGAAGGGGTGAAGTCGGTCGATGCCCAGCTGCAGCTGCGGATCTGGCCGCACTGCGAGGTGGTCAAGGTGCTGGCGCCGTACAAGGCGCGCAACGACGACAGCGGCCACGACCTCACCATCAGCCCCAGCACCGGCCATTCCGACCGCTTCATCGAAGGCGAGAACGTGATCGTGAAGCTGCAGCAGGCCAACTACGAAGGCTATCTCTACGTGGACTACTACTCCGTCAACGGTGGCGTGGCGCACATCTACCCGAATGCCGGCGAGCCCGACAGCGGGCGGGTGATCCGCGCGCTGGAGCAGTTCGAGGTCGGCGCTTCCCCCAGCAAGACATGGACCGTCTGCCCGCCGTTCGGGCAGGAGCTGATCACGGTGATCGCCTCGCCCACGCCGCTGTACGGGGAGGCGCTGCCGGAGATCCAGACCGCCCAGGAGTACCTGCCGATGCTGCGCCGGATGCTGGAGGACAACCACGGCAACGCCAGGCTGGTGGCCTCGCATCTGTTCATGCAGACCGAGCCGGAAACCGATCCCTCCCGCAAGCAGGCCGCGCTGGCCGCGTGCGCCGCGCCGGTGCCGGAAGCGGCGGCCGAGGAGGTGGCGCCATGAATCCGCTCACCAGTGTGGAAAACCTGTTCTCCACCGTCGGCAACGTGTTTGCACGGATCGGCTCGCTGTATTCGAAGGGCGCGGAGGGCGCCAAGTCGCCGTGGCTGCGACGCATCGTGGTGACCTTGTTGCTGCTGGTGGTGCTGGCCGGGTTGGTGTTCCTGGCGCTGGCCATCCTGCCGCAGCTACCGATGCGCTTCTGGCAGGTGCTGGGCCTGTGCGTGGTGGTGCTGGTGGTGCTGTGGTGGTTCATGGCCGGCCAGCGCAAGGCGTCGCTGAAGGGTCGTACCCGCAAGCGCATCGGCGACCTCGGTCCCGGCAATGCCGAGGACGAGCGCGAGCCGGTGGCGAAGATGGGCGCCGCGATCGCCGAGGCCAAGCGCACCATCGCGCGGGCTCCGGAGATCGCGCAGGGCCGAACCCCGCTGTACCGGATCCCGTGGCTGCTGTTCATCGGCGATGCCGATGCCAACGTCGATGGCCTGTTGCGTGCCGGCAGCGAGGTATCGCCGTTCCCGGCCTCCGAGCAGGCGGCGATGGCGGCGGACGATGTCTGGCGCTGGTGGTTCCACAAGTCGATGATCGCCATCGAGATGCACCCGCGGGTGGTCTGCGATACCGGCGCGCGGCTGGATCGCGGGCTGTGGTACCAGGCGCTGATGAAGCTGGCGGACGAGCGCGAGAAGCTGCCGCTCAACGGCATCGTGGTGGCGGTGTCGGTGCAGACCCTGCTGGGTCCGGCCGAAGCGCTGAAGGACACCGCCACCCGCCTGCGCCGGCTGGTGGATGAGGCGATGGAGCATCTGCAGGTGCAGATGCCGGTGTACTTCGTGGTCACCGGGCTGGAGCGCCTGGCCGGTTACGAACAGCTGCGCGCCAGCCTGCCGGCGGAAGCATTCGCGCAGGCACTGGGTCATCGTTTCGCGGAAAACGAAGTGGTCAGCGCCGCTGCCAGCGGCCGCCTCGACGAGGTGCTGCGCCCGATCGAGGATCGCCTGCACGCCCTGCGGATGACCGCGCTGCGTGCCCAACACACCGCGCAGCAGCGCCGCGCCCTGTTCGACTTCGTCGAATCGCTGCGGCTGGCGCACGACGGACTGGTGCGGTTTGTCGGGCTGATGCTGGAAGACAATCCGTTCCAGCGCACCCCGCGCTGGCGCGGCCTCTACTTCGCCGCGGCGGCGAATGCGGCCCATCGCGGCGGCGGTTTCGTGGCCGACCTGTTCACCCGATTCCTGCCCAGCGACCAGCCGTTGGCGGGCACCAGCTTCCGTGGCAGCGCCGGCCGGATCGCGATTGCAGGCGCCGGCGTGCTGGCGATGCTGGGGCTTTCGGCTTCGTTTGCCTACGGCCTGAAAGCCGCGCATCGCGACGATGCCGCGCTGCTCGCGCAGACGCACAGCGCCTGCGCCGAGGTGGCCAACCGCACCTCCACCGGCCGCATCGAATGGGTGGCCAGCTGCGGCCGCACCATCGAAGCGTTGGAAGCGGCGCAGGGCGAGACCCTGCTGAGCTTCGGCATCCGCCGCGCCGACAGCGACATCGCCCGCCTCAAGCAGCGCGTGGTCGACGATTTCGCCAACCTGATCCTGGCGCCCGAGGACCAGATGCTGGCCACCGACATCGACCAGCGCCGCGCCGGCATCGAACACGTGCTGGCGATCACCCAGCGCCTGCGCCTGTTGGAGCAGTGCACCTCCGGCAACGAGGCCTGCCGGGAGCGCGAACTGCCGAACAACGTGAGCTTCGACGCGCGCTCGCGGCTGTTCGCTCCCTTCGTCAGTGCCGACAACGACACCCGTCGCGACCGGGCCAACGCCGACGCGCTGTTCGCCACCTACCTCGGCTACCTGCGGTGGCAAAAAAAAAACCTTCGTGACGCCGAGCAGGCGCGACTCCAGGGCCTGCTGACCCGGCTGCTGGCGAACTACACGCCGCGCGCACCCGATCTGCGCAAATGGGCGGACGCCCGCGGCAGCGCCATCGATCTCGGCAGCCACTGGTTGCCCCAGGGGGCGGTGGTCGGCACCGACGCGGACCAGATGGCTGGTGTCTCCCGCGCCTATACCGCCGATGCCTGGGAAGGCGTGGTGCAGCCGATGCTGGCGACCCTGCGCGCGCAGGCACCGGAGCGGGCCACCCGCATCGACGACCTGCGCGACGCCTATTTCCGCGACTACTTCACGCAGTGGGCGAAGTACCAGTCGCGCTTCCAGGAGGGACTCGGCCTGTGGCGCGGTCGCTACGGCGAGCTGCTGGCGCGTGCCGGCAGCAAGCAGAACCCCTACGCACTTTTTTTCGAATCCGCCCAGCGCAACCTGTATGAGCTGCCGCTCGATTGGCCGCTCTCGTCGCGCTGGGCGCTGACCTGGGCCCAGATGAAGGCGAAATGGCTGTCGTCGTGGCGGCCGTTCGGCCGCTTCGTCACCGGCTCGTTCCGGTTCGGCGGGGAAAAGATCCAGCCGCCGGTGTGGCTGCTGGCGATGCGCGATACCGAGGTGGGCGTGCTGGCCGGTCAGGAGGCGGACTACGCGCGCGCCTACCTGCGGCTGCAGGCCGACGGTTCCGGCGAAGATGTCTACCAGCTCGCCTCCGACCTGTTCGCCAGCAAGGGCAAGGCCGAGAAGCCGCCCGCCAGCGAGTACGGCGAGCTGATCGAGGCGGTGGACAAGCCCGCCGAGAAATACGCCACCGCGTTCAAGGGCGATGACCTGGCCGCGTGGTCGGTGGTGCAGGGGCCGGCCCGGCTGCTGCTGTTCCTCACCGTCCATCGCGCCGGCGAATTCGTGCAGGAGCGCTGGCGCGAGAGCGTGGTCAAGCCGCTGGCGGCATTGCCGCCGGCCCAGCAGGTCGAAGCGCTGTACGGGCCGCAGGGCAAGCTGGGTGCGTTCGTCAACGACTGGCTCAAGCCCTTCATCAGCGAGAAGGAGCGCTTGCCGGTCAAGGTGGATGGCGTGGCGATGCCGCTGACCGCTGCCTACCAGGGAATGGTGGCGGCCGAGCGCAAGTTCCTGCCGGTGCTGGGCGACGTCGCCCCGTTCCTGGCCGGCAGCTTCACCCTGGTCCAGCCCAGCCAGCTGGGTGCGCTGGACGAAGGGCCGTCCGGCACGGTGTTCGAGGTCGAATGCCGCGAACGCGTCTATCGCGCAAGTTCGGCCGGCGCGTCGCTGGCGGAAGCCACCGCACAGGTGTTCTGGTCGCCGTCCAGCTGCCTGTCGGCGCGGCTGCGCATCGCCATTGCGCTGCCAGCGGCCGAAGGTGGCGAAGTGGTGCAGGAATTCGATCCGGACACCAGCGCGATGCAGGCGGCGCCGCCGGAAGAGCTCGAACTGGTGCGCACCTATGCGGGTGCCGACGGCTTCGCCGAACTGATCCGCGACTTCGCCGCCGGTTCGCACGCCTACGGGCTGGAGGACTTCCGTGCCAGCTACAGCCCCGCACAGTGGAACCAACTGCGGCAGAAGCTGGCGACGGCCGGCTTCCGCGGCGCGCGCGTGTTCCTCAAGCCCGACCTGTCCGACGAAATGCAGCGCTACCTCGGTGCCAGCACCGCGCGCGCGGAAGTGCCCAGCGAAATCCTCGAATAACCGCAACCGGAGGGCCCATGGCCATCGACGTCACCGAACTCCTCGCGCCGATCCCCGGCAGCGACCCCGCCGGCAGCGATGCCAGCTTTTCCGACCAGTTTGACCGCATCCGCGAAGCGCGTCGCGCGGATGACCCGAACTTGGCGCAGGGCGAGTGGCAGACCGAACTGAAGGTCGCCGACTGGCGCGAAGCGCAAAGCCTGTCCGAGGACGTGCTGCTGCGTACCAGCAAGGACCTGCAGGCGGCGGTCTGGCTGGGCGAGGCGGCCATCGCCAGGCACGGGCTGGAAGGCGCGCGCGATGCCTTCGACCTGCTGACCGGGCTGCTGGACACCTATTGGGACGGCCTGTATCCGCGCGCCGAGGATGGCGACCTGGAAGAGCGCGCCGGCAAGCTGGCCTGGTTCGCGAACTATGGCAGCCGCGTGCTGCAGACCCTGCTGCTCAACGACGATCCGCAGGCGGCGCTGACCCTGGCCGGCTGGGTCGATTCGCGCGAGGTCGACAACCTCGGCCGCCAGAACGCCGAGGCCTACCAGGCCGCGCTGGATGAAGGGCGAGTCAACGGCGAAACCTATGACAGCCGCATGCAGGCGATTCCGGAGGCGCTGGTGCGCGAGCGCAGCGACCAGGTGCAGGCGGCGCGCGAGGCGTTTGCCCGCTTCAGCGCGATGGCCGACGGCCGGCTTGGCCGCGATGCGCCCAGTCTCGGTGCCCTTGATGACGCGCTGAAGAAGATCCAGACCATCTATGCACGGGTGGCGGCGGCCAAGGGCATGGGCGGGATCGAAGCCGCCGATGCCGAGGCTGGCACCGGTGCTGCTGCCAGCGATACCGGCGGCAGCGGTGGGGCCTCGACAGGCGCATTGGACCTGGGCGGCGGCAGCCTCGCCTCGAAGGAAGCCGCGCTGCGCGCGCTCAACGACATCGCCGGGTTCTTCCGGCGTACCGAGCCGCACAGCCCGGTGGCCTACCTGCTGGACCGAGCGGTGGCGTGGGCCAACATGCCGCTGGAGCAGTGGCTGGCCGAGGTGATCCGCGACGAAAGCACGCTGTCGTCGATCCGCGAGCGGGTCGGCCTGCCGTCCAGCTATTGATCGACGCGGCGGGGGCACGCAAACGCCGCCGCGCCGCGGCCACGTCGAACGGCATATGTCCAAGTCTGGCCGTCCGACGGATGTTGCGCCCGCGGCGCGCTTCCTAGACTCGATTGCATGTCCCGGGACACGCCGCCCTTCCGCCGCGTTCCCGGCCCAGACACCCGCAGTACCCAACACGCCCGGGGAATCTCATGGCCAAGAAGGAAAGCACCCAGCACAAGCTCGACCGCGTGCGCGCACCGCGCGTGCAGCTCACCTACGACGTGGAAGTGGGCGATGCAATCGAGAAGAAGGAACTGCCGTTCGTGGCCGGCGTGATCGGCAACTTCAGCGGCCAGCCGGCGGAGCCGCTGGCGAAGATGAAGGATCGCAAGTTCGTCAACGTCGACAAGGACAACTACGACGACGTGCTCAAGGGCATGAAGCCGCGCGTGCAGGTGCAGGTGGACAACAAGCTCGCCGACGACGGCTCCAAGCTGGCGGTCGAACTGAACTTCCGCAGCTTGGAGGACTTCTCGCCGGAGCGCGTGACCAACCAGATCGAGCCGCTGCGCAAATTGCTGGAAGCGCGCCAGAAGCTGGCCGACCTGCGCAACAAGGCGGCCGGCAACGACAAGTTCGAGGACCTGCTCAACGAGGTCCTGCAGAACACCGACAAGATCGCCCAGCTGAGCAAGGAAGTCGGCACCCCGTCCGGCGACTGAGCTGCCCCCCGCAACCGACGATCACGACCCGCAGCGAGCACACGACATCATGGCCAATACCGAAACCCTCGCGGCGCCCGCCGCCGCCGCCGAAGCCGCCGAAGGTGGCCTTCTCGACCAGATCCTGACCCAGAGCAAGATCGCCCGCTCCGACAGCGAGCGCACCCGCGCCCGCGACCTGATCGCCGAGCTGGTCGCGCAGGTCAGCGATGGCGCGATGACCGTATCGCGGGACGCCATCGGCGCGCTGGACGCACGCATCGCAGAGATCGACCGGGTGCTGTCAGATCAGCTGTCGGCGGTGATGCACGCGCCGGAGTTCCAGCAGCTGGAGGGCAGCTGGCGCGGCCTGAAGTACCTGGTCGACAACTCCGAGACCAGCACCACCTTGAAGATCAAGGTGTTCAACACGACCAAGAAGGAACTGGTCAAGGACTTCAAGAACGCCTCCGACTTCGACCAGAGCAACCTGTTCAAGAAGCTCTATGAAGAGGAGTACGGCACCTTCGGCGGCGCGCCGTTCGCCACCCTCATCGGCGATTTCGAGTTCGGCCGCCACCCCGAGGACATGTACCTCATGGAGGAGATCTCGCACGTGTGCGCCGCCGCCCATGCACCGTTCCTCAGCGCCGCTTCGCCTGAGCTGCTGGGCTTCGACGACTTCACCGAGCTGTCCGGCCCGCGCGACCTGGCCAAGATCTTCGACACCGTCGAGTACGCGAAGTGGAAGAGCTTCCGCGCCTCCGAGGATTCCCGTTACGTGGGCCTGGCGATGCCGCATGTGCTCGGTCGCCTGCCGTACGGCCCCGACACCGCGCCGGTGGAGGCGTTCAACTTCGTCGAGCGCACCGACGGCACCGACCACAACAAGTACCTGTGGATGAACGCCGCCTACGCGCTGGGCACCAAGGTGACCGATGCCTTCGCCAAGTACGGCTGGTGCGCGGCGATCCGCGGCGTCGAGGGCGGTGGTCTGGTCGAGGGCCTGCCCACCCACACCTTCGCCACCGACGATGGCGAAGTGGCGCTGAAGTGCCCCACCGAGATCGCGATCACCGACCGCCGCGAGAAGGAACTGGCCGACCTCGGGCTGATCCCGCTGGTGCACTGCAAGGGCACCGACTACGCGGCGTTCTTCTCCACCCAGTCGGCGCAGAAGGCGAAGGAGTACAACACCGACGCCGCCAACGCCAACGCGCGCCTGTCCTCTCAGCTGCAGTACATCTTCGCGGTCAGCCGCATCGCCCACTACCTGAAGTCGATGATGCGCGACAAGATCGGCAGCTTCGCCTCCAAATCCAGCGTCGAGCTGTTCCTCAACAACTGGATTTCGCAGTACGTGCTGCTGGACGACAACGCCTCGCAGGAGGCCAAGGCGCAGTACCCGCTGCGCGAGGCGCGCATCGAAGTGTCGGAGATCCCGGGCAAGCCCGGCGCCTACAAGTCCGTGGCGTTCCTGCGCCCGCACTACCAGCTGGACGAGCTGAGCGTCTCCCTGCGCCTGGTCGCGGAACTGCCCAAGTCGGCCCGCTGACGGCTGTTATCCCTTTCCCATTCCAATCTGAGGAGATTCCAAGATGGCTTCCGATTACCTGCTCGAGCTCGACGGCATCAAGGGCGAGTCGCTGGACGAAAAGCACAAGGACAAGATCGAGATCGACTCGTTCTCCTGGGGCGTCAGCAACGCCGGCAACATGGGGCGCGGCGGCGGCGGCGGCACCGGCAAGGCCGATTTCCAGGACCTGACCTTCACCAAGCAGACCGACAAGGCCAGCCCGCTGCTGGTGAAGGCTGCGGCCACCGGCGACCACATCAAGAAGGCGGTCCTGACCGCGCGCAAGGCCGGCGGCAAGGGCGGCCAGGTCGAGTACTTCAAGATCACCCTGGAGGACGTGATGGTGAGTGCATTCACCACCGGCGGCAATGCGGGAGGCTCGTCGATCCCGGTCGACTCCTTCAGCCTGAACTACACCAAGATGAAGTACGAGTACATGCCGCAGAAGGCGGACGGCAGCCTGGAAGGCGCCATCATCGCCCAGTACGATCGCGCGCTGAACAAGGCCTCCTGAACAAGGGCCATCGCGGCGGCCCGTTGCGAATGTCGCGACGG
>JANJSW010000150.1 GCA_024711415.1 Thermomonas sp.
GATCGAGATCAGCATCGTGGCGAACATGAAGTAGACCTCGCCACCCAGCGGCATGCCCACCGTGAACATGTGGTGGGCCCACACGATGAACGACAGGAACGCGATCGCCGCGGTGGCGTACACCATCGCCTGGTAACCGAACAGCGGCTTGCGGCTGAAGGTCGGGATGATTTCCGACACGATGCCGAACGCCGGCAGGATCATGATGTAGACCTCGGGATGCCCGAAGAACCAGAAGATGTGCTGGTACATCACCGGGTCGCCGCCGCCGGCCGCGTTGAAGAAGCTGGTGGCGAAGAAGCGGTCAGTCAGCAGCATGGTCACCGCGCCCGCCAGCACCGGCATCACCGCGATCAGCAGGAACGCGGTGATCAGCCAGGTCCAGCAGAAGATCGGCATCTTCAGCAGGTCCATGCCCGGCGCGCGCATGTTGAGCACGGTGGCGATGATGTTGATCGCGCCCATGATCGAGCTGATGCCCATCATGTGGATGGCGAAGATCGCGAACGCCAGGTTGCTGCCGCCCTGCAGCGACAGCGGCGGGTACATGGTCCAGCCGCCGCCGGGCGCGCCGCCCGGCAGGAAGAAGGTCAGCAGCAGCAGCGCGAACGCGAACGGCATGATCCAGAAGGACCAGTTGTTCATGCGCGGCAGCGCCATGTCCGGCGCGCCGATCTGCAGCGGGATCATCCAGTTCGCCAGGCCGACGAAGGCCGGCATGATCGCGCCGAAGATCATCACCAGCGCATGCATGGTGGTGAGCTGGTTGAAGAACTCGGGCTTTACGAACTGCAGGCCGGGCGTGGCCAGCTCGGTGCGGATGCCGACCGACAGCGCAGCGCCCACGATCGCCATCAGGAAGGCGAACACCAGGTACAGCGTGCCGATGTCCTTGTGGTTGGTCGAGAAGAACCAGCGCTCGATGAAGCCCTGCTTGTGATGGCCGTGGGCGTCGTGCTGGCCGACGGCGTCTGGATGCGTGGCGGACATGGGGAAACCTTCTGGATGCTATGCGTGGATCAACCGGCCTGCGCGGCGGCGGGCTGGGCGGTTTGCGGGGCGGCGGCGGTGGCCTCGGGCGCGGCTTCGGCTTCGGCAGCCGGCGCGGCCGGGGCCGCTTCCGGAGCCGCCGGGGCGCGCTTGGCCTTCTCTTCGGCCAGCCACTGCGCGAACTCGGCCTTGCTCACGGCCTTCACCACGATCGGCATGAAGCCGTGGTCCTTGCCGCACAGCTCGGCGCACTGGCCGCGGTAGATGCCCGGCTTCTCGATCTGCGCCCAGGCCTCGTTGACGATGCCCGGCACGGCGTCCTGCTTCCAGCCCAGCGCCGGCACCCACCAGGAGTGGATCACGTCGTCGGCGGTCAGCACGAAGCGCACCTTGGTATCGACCGGCAGCACCAGTACGTTGTCGACGTTCAGCAGGTAATGCGGGTCGTCGGCCTCGGTCACGACCTTGCCGCTCTGGCGCAGCTCGTCGTGCTTGCGGTCAAGACGGCTGGTGAAGGACACGTCCTCGCCCAGGTACTCGTACTTCCACATCCACTGGTAGCCGGTGACCTTCACCGTCATCGCCGAATCGCGCACGTCGTACATGCGCATCAGGCCGCTGGTGGCCGGGAACGCCAGGCCGATCAGGATCAGCACCGGGATCGCCGTCCACACCGCTTCCAGCCTGGTGCTGTGGGTGAAGGTGGTATCCGGCACCGCGCCCTTGGACTTGCGGAACTTAAAGATCGCCACGGCCATCGCGCCGAACACCAGCACGCCGATCACCACGCAGACCCACAGCACCACCATGTGGGCGTCGTAGGCGGCCTGCGAGGTCGGGGTGACGCCCGGCCCCATGTTCAGCTGCCAGCGATGCGGGTCGGCGGGACCGGCCGCGGCATCCTGCGCGTGGACCGCCAGCGGCATCACCACGGCCATCGCGGCGGCCAGCGCCAATTGTTTGAAACGACGGGATGTCATCACACCGAGCCCCACATGTCCTGATTCGATTCCGGGATGGATGGCCGCGCAACGGACGCCCGGGCTGCAGGCAGCCTGGGAATCTGTATCCGCGCCCGACAGGTCACCAGCAAGCAGCAACCCGTTTTGACTTGGATCAAGTCTGCGCAGGGATCGCGCACGGACTTGATCTGAGTCAAAGATTACTGGCGCAGCGGGGCCACGGCAACCGGCGCATGCCTGTTTGGTGCCGCCGATCTACACTATGACCCCCTGCGAACACTGCCTGCGGGCGCATGAGCATCGATTCCCCGACCGTTTCCGTCGCTCCCATCCTGTCCCCGGAGCTGGCCCCGCCCGCGCCGGATTCCCGCGCCGCGATCACCGCCGGCTGGATCCGCGACGAGGCCACCCACGTCCGCGAACTGCTGGAGCAGGCCCGCCTGCCCGCCGCGGAGCGCGACGCCGCCCAAGCGGTGGCCGCCGACCTGGTCCGCCGGGTCCGCGCCCGGGCCAAGAGCCAGGGCGTGGTGGAAGCCTTCATGCGCCAGTACGACCTCGGCAGCGAGGAAGGCGTGCTGCTGATGTGCGTGGCCGAGGCGCTGCTGCGCATCCCCGACCAGG
>JANJSW010000215.1 GCA_024711415.1 Thermomonas sp.
GGCGGCGGCGGCCTGTGGCTGCTGCATGACGCCAAGAGCGGGCGCGACGTGTTCGTGGACGCGCGCGAAACCTCGCCGGCTTCAGCCACGCCCGAGCGCTTCCTCGACAAGGACGGCAAGCTCGATCCCGACCGCGCCCAGAATGGCCCGTGGGCGGCCGGCATCCCCGGCCTGCCGGCGATGCTGGTGCACGTGGCGGAGAAGTACGGCCGCCTGCCGCTGTCGCAGTCGCTGGCCCCGGCCATCCGGATCGCCCGCGACGGCTTCCCCGTGTACGCGCGGATGGCGCGCGGCTACGCGGCCAAGCGCAAGGTGATGGACCGCTATCCCGGCACCCGCGCGGTGTTCTCGCCGAACGGCAAACCGATCGCCGAAGGCGACCTGCTGCGCCAGCCCGACCTCGCCGCCACCCTGCAGCGGCTGGCCGCGCAGGGCTTCGATGGCTTCTACCGCGGCACCACCGCAAAGAAGCTGGTGGCCGGCGTCAACGCGCAGGGCGGGCAGTGGCGGCTGGACGAATTGGCCGGCTACCGGGTGAAGGAGCGCGAGCCGATCCGCTTCCGCTACCACGACTGGGACATCACCACCGCGCCGCCGGTGTCCTCGGGTGGCATCGCGCTGGCGCAGATGCTGCAGATCCTCGAGCCCTACGACCTCAAGGCGATGCCGGAGGCCGAGCGCGTGCACCTGGTGGTGGAATCGATGCGCCGCGCCTTCCGCGACCGCACCTTCTACCTCGGCGATCCCGATTTCGTGCAGGTACCGCAGCGCCTGCTGACCAGCGCCGACTACGCCGCCGGGCTGCGCGCCACCATCAACCCGTCCAAGGCCACCCCCAGCAACCTGCTGTCGGGCCAGCCCACGCCGCTGGAGGACGAGGAAACCACCCATTTCTCGATCATCGACGCCGAGGGCAACCGGGTTGCCGCCACCCAGACGGTGAACCTGCTGTTCGGTTCCGGACTGGTGCCGCCGGGCACCGGCGTCCTGCTCAACAACGAGATGGACGATTTCGCGCTCAAGCCCGGCACCCCCAACGCGTTCGGGGTGATGGGCTACGAGGCCAACGCGCCCAAGCCCGGCAAGCGCATGCTCAGCTCGATGACCCCGACCTTCATGGAATCCAAGGACCGGGTGGTGGTGCTGGGGACCCCGGGCGGCAGCCGCATCATCACCATGGTGTTGCTGGGCATCCTCGGCTACGACGCCGGGCTGGATGCGCAGCAGGTTGCCGCGCTGCCGCGCTACCACCACCAGTGGCTGCCGGACGTGATCGGTGCCGAACCGGGCGCGATCTCGGCGCAGGCCGCGGACGCGCTGCGGGCGATGGGCCACACGCTTGACCTGCCGCCGGCGGAAGCCGAGGGCGGGCGCGGCTCCAGCCACGTCTGGGGCAACCTGCAGACGGTGGAGTGGGTGCGCGCCGGCAACCTCCTGCGCGGCGGCAGCGACCCGCGCTACCCGGAAGGCAAGGCAGCCGTGCTGCCGCAGCCGTAACGCACCGAGGGATATGTTTCCGTCATGAAACTCTGGTCGATCCTCGGCAATTCCCAGAAGCTCGACGGCGGCGCGATGTTCGGCAACGCGCCGCGCGCGCTGTGGGAGCGCTGGATGGCGGTGGATGCGCACAACCGCATCGACCTTGCCTGCCGCGCGCTGCTGGCCAGCCCGCTTGCCGGCAAGACGGTGCTGTTCGAAACCGGCATCGGCGCGTTCTTCGCGCCGGCGCTGCGCGAGCGCTACGGCGTGGTCGAAGATCGCCACGTGCTGCTGGATTCGCTCGGCCAGGCCGGCTTCAGTCACGAGGACGTGGACGTGGTGGTGCTCTCGCACCTGCACTTCGACCACGCCGGCGGCCTGCTGGCGCCGTGGGCGGAAGGCCGCGCGCCGACGCTGCTGTTCCCCAACGCCACCTTCGTGGTCGGCGCGCAGCACTGGCAGCGCGCGCTGCACCCGCATCCGCGCGACCGCGCCAGCTTCATTCCCGAGCTGCCGGCGCTGCTGGAGGCGAGCGGCCGGCTGGAGCTGGTCGACGGCGACCATTCGCAGGCGCTGGGCGATACCGTGCGTTTCCACCACAGCGACGGCCATACGCCGGGGCTGATGCTGGCCGAGATCGTCGGCCCGGAAACGGTGGATGGGCAGCCGCATGGCGGCGTGGTGTTCTGCGCCGACCTGATTCCCGGCCGGCCGTGGGTGCACGTGCCGATCACCATGGGCTACGACCGCAACGCCGAGCTGCTGATCGACGAGAAGCGTGCGTTCCTCGAGGACAAGCTGGCCCGCAACGTGCACCTGTTCTTCACCCACGACCCCGGCTGCGCGCTGGCGCAGGTGGTGCGCGATGAAAAGGGGAAGTTCGGCACCGCGCACGAGCATCCCGAACTGCACGCCCGCACCCTGACCGCCTGAGCACCGCGATGCCGAAGATCACCCTGCTGTTCGCCGCCCTGCACGTGCTGCTGATGCTGGCCCTGCTGGTGCCGATCTCGCGGCATCGTCACGCCCACAAGATCGGCTTGGGCGATGGCGGCGACAAGCTGCTGGCGCGCCGGATCCGTGTGCACGGCAACTTCGTCGAGCACGCGCCGTTCGCGCTGCTGGTGCTGGCGCTGCTGGAACTGTGCGGGCTGCCGGCCGTGGCGACCTGGGGCTTCGGCGGCGCGCTGCTGCTGGGGCGGGTGCTGCACGCGCTGGGGCTGTCGCGCGGCGGCGGCTATTCGTTCGGTCGCTTCTGGGGCACCGCGCTGACCTGGCTGGTGTTCCTGCTGATGGCGCTGGCCGGGCTCTGGCTGGCGCTGCGCTGAGCCGCGCTCAGTCCACCGGCGTCCCGAACAGGCGGTCGCCCGCATCGCCCAGGCCGGGACGGATGTAGGCGTTCTCGTCCAGCCGTTCGTCGATGGCGGCAACGAACACCTCGATGTCCGGGTGCTCCGCTGCCAGCACCGCAAGCCCTTCCGGCGCAGCGACTAGGAAGATGCACTTGATCCGCGGGCAGCCCGCCTGCTTGAGCATGTTGACGGCCGCCGCGGCGCTGCCGCCGGTGGCCAGCATCGGGTCGACCAGCAGCGCGGTGCGCTGGTCCATGCGGTCGGCCAGGCGCTGGTAATAGCCCTCGGGGCGATGCGTGGTCTCGTTGCGGCGCAGCCCGATCACGCTGACCGGGGCCGCCGGCAGCAGCGCCTGCACGCCGGGCAGGAAACCGAGGCCGGCGCGCAGGATCGGCACCAGGGTCAGGTCTTCGCCGCGCACGTGCTCCACCTGCAGCGGCCCGGCCCAGGTCTGCACCGTCATCGGTTCGGTGGGCAGGTCGCGGGTGGCTTCGAATGCCAGCAAGCCTGCGATCTCGCCGGCCAGCTGGCGGAAGTGCACCGGGTCGGTGGCGATGTCGCGCAGCTTGCCAAGCTTGTGTTTGACCAGCGGATGGTGGACTTCCACGACCTTCATGCGCATCTCCATCAGGAAGCCGGCAGTTTGCCGCATGCGCGCGGCTGCCGTAAACGCGGACGCCGGCGCGTGGCCGGCGTCCGAGCAGTCCCGTGCAGGAGGGGTCAGAACGCCCAGCGGGCCACCAGCTGGAGGCTGCGGCCGGCGCTCTCGCTCTCCAGCTCGTACTCCTTGTAGTCGCGGCCCAGCTGGTCGGCGAGGGTGTTGAACTTGTCGAAGAACTCGTCCTTGGATGCGTCCAGCAGGTTGTTGGCGCTGAGGCGGATCGACAGGCTCTTGCCGAAACGCTTTTCGACGAATGCGTCCAGTTCGGCGCCGTAACGCACGATCACTTCCTCTCCCAGCAGGCGTTCGTAGGCATCGCCCTGCTTGCGGTAGGTCATGCCGAAGCTGGCGGCGATGGCCGGCAGGTCCTGGATGAAGCCGACGTTGTAGACCGACTTGGCCTGCTGGTTGAAACGGCGCTTGCCCATGAAGTCGGTGACTTCCGAGTCCACCCATGAGTAGTTGACGAACACGCCGGTGTTGTCCAGGCCGAACATCGTCAGCGGGGTGGACAGGTCGAACTCGAAGCCCCAGGCCCTGCCGTCGCCCACGTTTTCGGAGGTGTACAGCCAGCTCTCCGCCGGCTCCTGCTGCATCGCGTCGGCGAGGTCGACGGCGTCGCCGTCCTCGACGAGTCCTTCCCAGATGCCCTGCATTTCCTTGCTGGGTTCGCCGGTGTTGACGATCTCGATCAGGTCCCGGACATCGCGGTAGAAGAGGTTGACGCCGACGATGCCGCGGCGGCCGATCCTGTGCTCGAAGCCCAGGTCCAGGCCATTCGCGGTCTCCGGCACCAGGTTCGGGTTGCCGATGTAGTCGTTGTCGCCGAACTCGCCGTCCAGCAGTGCCGGCACCAGTTCGTTGAAGTTGGGGCGCTTGACGGTGCGGGCCAGCGACAGGTTGATGCGGTCGGCGTCGGTCAGGTCCCAGCGCAGGCTGGTCGACGGCAGCAGCTCGCGGTACTTCCTGTCGACCCGGCCTTCGCTCTGCGCGTCCTCGATGTATTCGACCTCGGAACGGGTGGTCTCGTAGCGCAGGCCCGCTTCCCAGGCGAACCCGCCGCCCTTGCCGCTGAACATCAGGTACGGGTCGAGGCGCTTCTCGCGGATTACCGAGGCGACGCTGCGATCCAGTTCGTAATCGACCGGGAACGACGGCACCTGGCCTTCGGCATCGGCTTCCCACTCGTAGGCCACCAGCAGGCTGTCGCGCTTCTTGGTGCGATAGTCGACGCCGAATTCCATCTCCGCGGCGCCGGCCGGGCGCACGTGCGCCAGCTTGAAGCCGGTTTCGGCGTCGCGCGCCGACACCGCCTCGGCCTCGTAGGCGGTCTCCTTCCACTTCGCGCCGTCGATGCTCCAGCGATCGTCGAAGTTGCTGCCGGCGCTCTCGAACAGCTCCTCGCCCTCGGTGGTGGCCTGCGAACTCCGGAAGCGGGCATGGTCAACGGCCAGCTGGGTGCGGCCGCCGGCCACGTCGAACTTGAATTCGGCGGCGATTCCGTAGTTCTTCTGGTCGTACGGATCCAGGCCCGGCACGCGGATGTCCTGCGTCTTGCCCTTCTTGAGTTTTTCCTCGTACGACACCTCGGTCACGTCGCGTTCGGTCTTGACGTAGAAACCGTCGATGCTGAAGCGCGCGTTGTCACCGACGTCGACGGTGTAGGACAGGTTGCCCGAGTAGTCGCGCCCGTCCTTGATCTCGGTCTGGTCCTCCCAGCTCACCTTCTGCTGCAGGCTGTCGTCGGCGAAGCGGTCGGAGCGCTTTTCCTTGCGGCGGTAGCGATCCTGCACGTTGACGCCGGCCAGCACGCGGCCGCCCAGGGCATCGAACGAGGTCACCGCGCCGAAGGTCGGGTTGGTTTCGCCGTCGTACCAGCGGTTGACCCCCAGGCGCAGGTAGCTGCCGTCGAACTTGTAGGCGTCGCGCAGCACGATGTTGATCGCGCCGGCCATGGCATCGCCGCTGCGATTGGCGCTGGAACTGCGCTTGATCTCGATGTGGTCGACCATCTCGGCCGGGATGCGATCGACGTAGAACGAACGATCGTCGCCTGCGCCCGGCACCTTCTTGCCGTTGATCAGCACCTGGGTGTAGCCGCCGCCGAGCCCGCGCAGCTGGGCGCCGTCGTATTCCATGATATCCGAGCCGACGAAACCCACCCCGGGCAGGCGCTTGAGCATGTCGCCGACGGTGGCGGGTTCGAAGCGCTGGAAATATTCCAGGTCGTAGACCAGGGTCGGGTCGATGTCCGCGGCCCGGTCGCGATAGACGATTTCGCCCTGCACCACCACCGCGCTGAGGTTTTTCGCGGCATCCGCGTCGGACGGGCCAACGGCGTCCTGCGCCAGTGCGGGCGCGGCCGTCGACAGGGCGAGGAGGGTGGCGCCGGACAGGGCGAGCGCGAGCGGGTGCTTCTTCATGCAGTGATCAGGCCGAGGTTGAGGACTTCGGAAGCATCCGGTCGGCGAATGGCGCGTGCGTGGCGGACAGGTGACGCTTCGGAGACAGCGGCGATCGGGCGCGGCGGGCACGCAACACCGGTGCAACATCGCGGTGCTAGAAAGCCC
The DNA here is from genome assembly GCA_024711415.1 of Thermomonas sp. Classification (GTDB taxonomy): domain Bacteria; phylum Pseudomonadota; class Gammaproteobacteria; order Xanthomonadales; family Xanthomonadaceae; genus Thermomonas. The sequence goes on from JANJSW010000215.1 coordinate 6,063, forward strand.
GCACCCTTCTCTGCAGGCGAATTGCATTTTCATGTCCAGGCTTGCCGCCCGTGGTCTCCTGTCGCTTTCCATGTCGCTGCTTGTCGCCTGCGCTTCCGGGCCGGTTGCTGGGGACCGGGAACCCGACCAGACGACCGACGCCGACGTGTTGCTGGCGGGTGCGGGCGTGCCGCACGTGGTGGTGGCTGAAGCCTTCCTCACGCCGATGACACCGGCCGACAACGTGGATTCACCGGCGCTGTCGGTCGGCGCCGACGGCAGGCCGCTGCTGCTCGCCACCGCCAAGGCCAGCGGCCGGCTGATGAAGTACGACGGCGATACCGGTGCGACTGCCGGCGTGGTGGGGCGCGAGGGCAAGGCGGCAGGGGAGTTCGATCGTCCCAACGGCATCTTCGCCATCGACGACCTGGTGTTCGTGGTCGAGCGCGACAACAGGCGGGTGCAGGTACTGCGCGCGCCGGCAATGGCGGCGCTGGGCAGCTTCGGGCAGGCCGAGCTGCAGCAGCCGTATGGCATCTGGCTGCACCGCACGGCGCCGGGTCGCTACGAGGTGTTGGTGTCGGATGCCTACATGAGCGGCAAGGACGCCGCCGGCAACGACATCGTGCCGCCATTGGCGGAGTTGGATCGCCGCCTGCGCCGCTATGCGGTGGAGGTCGGCAAGGATGCGGTGCAGGCGCGGCTGGCCGGCAACGTAGGCGATACCGGCGCCGCGGGGGCGATCCGCATCCCGGAATCGGTATGGGGCGACCCCGCGCATGACCGCCTGCTGGTGGCCGAGGAGGACGCCTCCATCGGCACCGCGGTGCGCGTCTACGACATCGCCGGCAGCTATCTCGGGCGTGACGTCGGCCGCGGCGTGTTCAAGGCGCAGGCCGAGGGCATCGCCCTGTGGCAGTGCGATGACGGCAGCGGTTACTGGATCACCACCGACCAGTTCAAGGACCGCAGCCTGTTCCATGTCTGGGACCGGCGCAGCCTTGCCCACGTCGGCGCCTTCGCCGGCAGGGTGGTGGGCAATACCGACGGGGTCTGGTTGCACCAGGGGCCGACGCCGCGGTTCCCGCAGGGCGTGTTCTACGCGGTGCATGACGACATGGGCGTGGGCGCGTTCGACTGGCGCGACATCGCGGCCGCGCTGAAGCTGCCGGCTTGCGGGGAGCACTGAGGTGGCCGGCATGTTCCTCCGCCGCCTGCGCGCGGCCCTCGCCATCGCGCTTGCCTTGCTCGCAGTGCCAGCATTCGCGCAGGTCGCCGGCGAGAACGAACCCAACCTGCAGGTGCCGGCCGGCAGCGCCCGCTATCTGCAGGACGCGATGCCGGACCGGATCATCGCCACGCCGGCGCAGGACCCTGCGCGCGGGTTCGCGGTGAACTGGCGCACCAGTGCGTCGGTGGATGCACCGGTGTTGCAGGTCGTGGCGGCCGGCGATTCGCCCGACGTCGGCACGCCGCGCGAAGTCCGCGCCATGACCGCCGCGTACACGCTGGACGGGCGCGCGGCGCACGTGCATCGCGCCGACGTGGACGGACTGCAGCCGGACACGCTGTACATGTTCCGCGTGCAGGGGCAGGGCAGCTGGAGCGGCTGGCGGCAGCTGCGCACCGCGGCGGCGGTCGGCACTCCACTGACCCTGCTGTATTTCGGCGATACCCAGAACAAGAACCTCAGCCACGTCGGCCGGGTGGTGCGCGAGGCGATGCGCCACGCGCCCGAGGCGCGGATGGCGCTGCTGGCCGGCGACCTGCAGAGCAATGCCACCGTAGACAACGAATGGGGCGAGATGTTCGAGGCGCTGGGCGACCTGCCCTCGGTCATGCTGGTGGCGCCTGCAGCCGGCAACCACGAGTACTGGGAAGAGTTCGAGGACACCCCGCAGGAGCGGCGCGTGTTGTCCGACCACTGGCGCGCCGGCTTCGCGCTGCCGCGCAACGGCGCCGGCGGCGCGCATACCCGCGACACCACCTACTGGTTCGACGTGCAGGGCGTGCGCATCGCCGTGCTGGATGGCACCTCGACGCTCGACCTGGGCAGCGTCGACGAGCAGGCGCGCTGGCTGGACGGCGTGCTGCGCGGCAGTCCGAACCCGTGGAGCATCGTGGTGATCCACCAGCCGGTCTATTCGCCGCGCGGCCGCGAAGCCAGCGGCGTGATCAGGTCGGCGCTGCAACCCGTCATCGAGCGCCACGGCGTCGATCTCGTGCTGCAGGGCCACGACCACACCTATGGCCGGCGTTCCGGCGAGCGTTCCGGACAGGCGCTGCCGCAGTACATCGTCAGCGTGGCGGGGCCGAAGCAGTACCGGCTGTCGGACGAGGCCAAGCGCACGATGGACCCGACCGCAGAGGACACCCAGCTGTTCCAGGTGCTGCGCATCGACGGCACGCGCCTGCGCTACCAGGCCCGCACCGCCACCGGGCGCCTGTACGACGACTTCGAAATCACCCGCGCCGCGGACGGCCGCAAGACCCTGCACGAATTCCGCCAGGGTCGCATCGCCGAACGCGACTGCAGCCACCGCGACGCCACCCTGGGCGGCCGCACCGACCGATGCTGGGAGTAAGCCGCCGATGCACGCGATCCATGCCCTGAAACTCGCCCTGCTGATG
>JANJSW010000242.1 GCA_024711415.1 Thermomonas sp.
TCAGCATGCCGTTGTGCAGCCAGAACCGCGCGAACGGCTTGCCGCCGTGGGCGCACTCGCTCTGCGCCACTTCGTTCTCGTGGTGCGGGAACTGCAGGTCCACGCCGCCGGCATGGATGTCGATGGTCTCGCCCAGGTGGGCCTCGGCCATCGCCGAGCATTCGATGTGCCAGCCGGGACGGCCGCGGCCCCAGGGCGAATCCCAGCCCGGCAGGTCGTCGCTGGAGGGCTTCCACAGCACGAAGTCGCCGGGATCGCGCTTGTACGGCGCCACTTCCACCCGGGCGCCGGCCAGCATCTCGTCGGTGTCGCGGCGCGACAGCTTGCCGTAGCCGTCGAAGCTTCCCACCGCGAACAGCACGTGGCCTTCCGCCGCGTAGGCGTGGCCGTCGGCGATCAGGCGCTCGATCATCGCGATCATCTGCGGCATGTGCGCGGTGGCCGCCGGCTCGATGTCGGGCGCGAACTCGCCGGAAACGCCCAATGCCGCCATGTCCTCGCGGTAGGCGTCGACGTATTTGTCGGTGATCGCGGAGATCGGCGTGCCCAGTTCCTTCGCCGCGGCGTTGATCTTGTCGTCGACGTCGGTGATGTTGCGGGCGTAGCGCAGGCCGCCATGGCGGCGCCGCAGCAGCGCGGCCAGCACCCCGAACACCACCGGCCCGCGGGCGTTGCCGATATGCACGTAGTTGTAGACGGTGGGCCCGCACACGTACATGGTCGGGCAGCCGGCGGACAATGGTGCGAACGGCTCGGTCCGGCGGCTCAGGGTGTTGTAGAGGTGGAGCGTGTTGGAGGGGCTCATGGCGGCACGCGCGTGGGATGCGCCATTGTAGCGGCCGCGCGGCGCCGGTCGCCGCGACAGCGTTGATTCATACGGTGCCTGCCGCGGGCCGATAAACTCCGCGCATGTCCGGATCCCGAAACCTCGCCGCGTCCTGCCTGCCCGCGGGCCTGCTCGCCGCGGCCGTGGCGTTCGCGCAGGACACGCCGCGCGAGGTGGTGCTGCCGGTCGAGAACGTGCGTTACGACTACGCCCAGGTGCTGTCGGTGCGGCCGGTCTACCAGATCCTGCGCACCACCGCCATGGAACGCGTCTGCGACCCGCGCGAGCCCGCCATCAGCGCCACCCTGGCGCGGGTGATGAGCGCGGTGCGCAGCCGCGGCAGCGACGACAAGGCCGGGGAGGAGGCGCGCAACTGCCGGATGGAGCCGGTGGTCAAGGAGCACCGCCGCACCATCGCCTACGAGGTCGACTACATGTATCGCGGCAGCAAGTTCCGCACCCGCATGGACCGCGACCCCGGCAATCGCCTGCGCGTCCGCGTTTCGGTCGCCCCGCAGCCGTTCGACTGACCGCTTGCGCCGGGCCTGCCGGCATGCGAGCATGCCGCCCCGATGAACGCCCACCTCGCCACGCGCCACGCTGACTCCGCCCGGATGGCCTCCGGCATGACCTCGCGCGCGCGCCGACCGGAATCCCCACATCCCGCTGGGTAATCCGGACGCTTCATCGTGCTTCACCATCCGAACCCAGCCCCCAGGCTGGGTTTTTGCGTTTTGACATGCTGGATGCGACGCAGCGACCAATCCCCGACCCTCTTCCCACCGAGCCCATCCCCGATGAAGCACTTCCTCAATACCCAGGACTGGAGCCGCGCCGACCTGGACGCGCTGCTGGCGCAGGCCGCCGTGTTCAAGCGCGACAAGCTGGGCGATGCGCTGAAAGGGCGCTCGATCGCGCTGGTGTTCTTCAACCCGTCGATGCGCACCCGCACCAGCTTCGAGCTGGGCGCGTTCCAGCTGGGCGGCCATGCCATCGTGCTTCAGCCGGGCAAGGACGCCTGGCCGATCGAGTTCGACCTCGGCACGGTCATGGATGGCGACACCGAGGAGCACATCGCCGAGGTGGCGCGGGTGCTGGCGCGCTACGTGGACCTGATCGGCGTGCGTGCCTTCCCCAAGTTCGTCGACTGGTCGGTGGACCGCGAGGACCGGGTGCTCAAGGCGTTCGCGAAGTACTCGACGGTGCCGGTCATCAACATGGAGACCATCACCCATCCCTGCCAGGAGCTGGCGCACGCGCTGGCGCTGCAGGAACACTTCGGCAGCAGCGACCTGCGCGGCAGGAAGTACGTGCTGACCTGGACCTACCACCCCAAGCCGCTCAACACCGCCGTGGCCAATTCGGCGCTGACGATCGCCACCCGCATGGGCATGGACGTGACCCTGCTGTGCCCGACCCCGGAGTACGTGCTGGACGAGCGCTACCTCGGCTGGGCGAGGGAGAACGTGGATGCCAACGGCGGCTCGTTCCAGGTCAGCCACGACATCGAAAGCGCGTACAGCGGCGCCGACGTGGTCTACGCCAAGAGTTGGGGCGCGCTGCCGTACTTCGGCAACTGGGCGCCGGAGCAGCCCATCCGCGACCGCTTCAAGCACTTCATCGTCGACGAGGCCAAGATGGCGCTGACCAACGACGGCGTGTTCTCGCACTGCCTGCCGCTGCGCCGCAACGTGAAGGCCACCGACGCGGTGATGGATTCGCCGCGCTGCATCGCCATCGACGAGGCCGAGAACCGCCTGCACGTGCAGAAGGCCGTCATGGCCGCGCTGCTGCGCTGAAATCCCGCTCCTTCCTTTCCTCTCCCGAATCCCCCCGGACACCCCCCATGACTGCCCCCAACGACTCCCGCGACATCGTCCTCGCCTTCTCTGGCGGCCTCGACACCAGCTTCTGCGTGCCCTACCTGAAGGAGCAGGGCTGGAACGTGCATACCGTGTTCGCCGACACCGGCGGCGTGGACGCCGACGAGCGCGCCTTCATCGAGGCGCGTGCCGCCGAGCTGGGCGTGGCCAGCCATGTCACCGTGGACGGCGGCCCGGCGATCTGGAGCGGCTTCGTCAAGCCGTTCGTGTGGGCCGGCGAGGGCTACCAGGGCCAGTACCCGCTGCTGGTGTCCGACCGCTACCTGATCGTCGATGCGTCGCTGGCGCGCGCCGCCGAGCTGGGCACCAATGCGATCGCCCACGGCTGCACCGGCATGGGCAACGATCAGGTCCGCTTCGACCTGGCGGTGAAGTCGCAGGGCAGCTACCGCATCGTGGCGCCGATCCGCGAGATCCAGAAGGAACACACCCAGACCCGCGCGTACGAGCAGGCCTACCTGGAGGAGCGCGGCTTCGGCGTGCGCGCC
>JANJSW010000018.1 GCA_024711415.1 Thermomonas sp.
GCAGGCTGGTGATGCGGCCTTCGATGCGCTGGCCGGCGACGTCGAACGCCAGCGTGTCGCCCAGCTGCCAGCGCAGCTGCTGGGCGAACTTGGTTTCCACCGAGAACTCGTTGCGCGCGCTGGTCGGGTTCCAGAACCGGCCCGCCTTCAGCGTGTTGCCGGTGGGCAGCGTGTCGGCGGTGGACAGGTTGAACTCGCGGTCCATCAGTCGCTCGCCGCGGCCCTGCGGCGCGGGCCGGCCGCGCTGCTGCGCGCTTTCGCCGACATAGCGGGCGCGGATCATCGGCGACAGTCCCGCCGAGGTGAAGTCCAGCCGCGCCAGCACGGCGTTGAAGCTGGCGCGCTGGTCCGGCTGCACGTTGATGACGAAGCGGTTGGGCGCGTCGCCGCGCACCGTGGCCTGCCATTGTTCCCACACGTCGGTGCGCACCAGCATCAGCAGCAACAGCGCCATCAGGCTGGTGCCCAGTGCCACCACCTGCGCGATGGTCAGCCGGCGCCTTCGCGACAGGTTGAGCAGGGCATAGCGCACGATGCCACTGCCGGCACGTCCGGCGCGCGCCACCAGCGCCGCCAGCGCCCAGCCTGCGACGCCCAGCACGGCGGCGGTGACCAGCAATCCGCCCAGCAGGATGGCGCCGGTGGTGGCGTTGCCGGCGGCCTGCCAGAACAGCGCCAGCAGGCCGCCCAGCGCCAGCGCGAACAGCAGCAGCGCCGGCGGCGAGGGCGTGCGCAGGTCGCTGCGCAGCACCGCCAGCGCGCTGACCCGGCGCAGTGCCAGCAGCGGCGGCAGGGCGAAGGTGGCGAGGATCCACAGCCCCACCAGCGCGCCCTTCAACAGCGGCCAGGCCGTGGCCGGCGGCAGCGCGGTGCCCAGCTCGCGCGCGATCCACACACCCGCCAGCTGTTGCAGCACCGCCGCCGCCAGCAGCGCCAGCACGATCGCCACGCTGCCGAGGATCGCCAGCTGGCCCACGTACAGGCCGACGATGGCGCGCTGGCCGGCGCCCAGCGCGCGCAGGGTGGCGGCGATCGCGCGATGGCGTTCGGCATGCTGGCGCGCGGCCATGCCGATGGCCACCGCGGCCAGCGCGGCAGTCAGCAGCAGCGACACCGACAGGAAGCGCTGGGCCCGCTCCAGCGCGTTGCGCAGCTGCGGGCTGAGGTCGTCGCCGGTTTCCACCCGCGCGCCGGGGCTGCGGTCGGCTTCGCGCGCCTTCACCCACGGCGCGATCGCCGCCGGCGGGCCGGCCACCGCCACCCGCCACGAGGCGCGTGCGCCGGGGCCGAGCAGGCCGCCGGCTTCCACTTCGGCCAGCGGCAGGATCGCGCGCGGGCCCAGTTCCACGCCGCCGATCGGTCGATCCGGTTCCTCCACCACGACGCCGGCCAGCCGCAGCGGCCGGCCGCCGACTTCGACTGTCGCGCCCGGCCTGGCCTGCAGCCGCGATGCACCGCTCTCGCTCAGCCACAGCGTGCCTGCCGCCGGTCGCGGCAGCCGCTGCACGCCGCGTTCGGTGCGCACGGTGTACGGGCCCAGCAACGGCGTGTCGCCGGCCAGCGCCTTCAGCGTGCCCAGCTGCGGCGCGCCGCCCTGCAGGCCGACCATGCTGGCCAGTTCCACGCTGCGATAGCTGCGCAGGCCCAGCCGGCGCGCATCGCGCAAAGCGGCGTCCACCGCCCGGTTGTCGCTGCTGAAGGCGGCATCGCCGCCGACCAGGCGGCGGCTCTGCGCGCCGAGCGCGTCGGTGGTGCGCTGGGCAATGCTGCCCACGCCCGCCAGCGCCAGCACCGCCACGAACAGCGCCGCCAGCAGCACCCCGAACTCGCCGTTGCGCCAGCCCGACCAGGCCTGCCGCGCGGCCATCCGCGCCAGCCGGCTCACGGCAGCAGCCGCCCGGCGTCCAGCCGCAGCTGGCGGTCGCAGCGCGCGGCCAGGCGCTCGTCATGGGTGACCACGACCACCGTGGTGGCGCGCGCATCGTCCATGCCGAACAGCAGGTCCTCGATCGCCAATCCCGTCTTGCGGTCCAGGTTGCCGGTGGGCTCGTCCGCGAACAGGATCCGCGGCCGGGTGGCGAAGGCGCGGGCGATCGCCACCCGCTGCTGCTCGCCGCCGGACAGCTGGCGCGGCAGGTGGTGCAGGCGCTGGCCCAGGCCCACTTTTTCCAGCAGCGCGCGCGCCGCCGCGCCGCCGCTCTCGCCGCGCAGTTCCAGCGGCAGCGCCACGTTGTCCAGCGCGCTCATCGCCGGCATCAGCTGGAAGTTCTGGAACACGAAGCCGACCGCGCGCGCGCGCAGCGCGGCGCGGATGTCCTCGCTGGTGGCGTGGATGGGTTGGCCGTCCAGCCACACCTCGCCGCGGCTGGGCAGGTCCAGCCCGGCCAGCAGCGACAGCAGGGTGGTCTTGCCGGAGCCGGACTCGCCGACGATGGCGACGCGCTCGCCGGCGGCAATGTCCAGGCTGATCGCATCGAGGATGGTCAGCGCGCCGTCCGGCAGCGCCACGGTCTTGCCGACGTCGCGCGCACGCAGGCTGCCCGGTCCGGGCGTGCTAGCGTTTGCGGCAACCGGAACAGGAGTGGGCGCGATGGTGTCGGCGGTGCGGGCGTGGGTGCTGGGCGTGTGCGTCATGCTGGCGATGCTAGCCGCATCCGAGGCCGATGCACGTGAGCGGAAAGTACTGGTCATGGGCGACTCATTGTCGGCCGCCTACGGGCTGCGCCCGGAGCAGGGCTGGGTGGCGCTGGCCGATGCGAAGTCGACGCGCTATGCCTTCCACAACGCCAGCATTTCCGGCGAAACCACCGCCGGCGGGCGCAGCCGCATCGACGCCGAGCTGGCCCGCGTGCAGCCGGACATCGTCATCATCGAACTGGGGGCCAACGACGGCCTGCGCGGGCTGCCGCTGGTGCAGATGGGCGCCAATCTCGGCTGGATGATCGGTGCCTCGCGCGGTGCCGGCGCAAAGGTGCTGCTGGTGGGCATGCAGCTGCCGCCCAACTTCGGTCGCTATGCGGTCGATTTCCAGCGCAGCTACCTGCTGATCAGCCAGCGCCTGGGCACCGGGCTGATCCCGCATTTCCTCGCCCCGCTGGGCACGGAGCGCAAATGGTTCCAGGGCGACAACCTGCACCCGGTCGCCGCCGCGCAGCCGCTGCTGGCGGATGAGGTGCTGCGCGCGCTGGACGCGCTGAAGCCTTAAGCCTGCTCGCGCGTGATCGCGCGCCAGCCGATATCGCTGCGGTGGAATTCATGCGCCCACGAAATCGCCTCGACGCCTGCATAGGCATTGCGCTGCGCTTCCGACACGCTTTCGCCCAGCGCGGTCACGCACAGCACGCGGCCACCGGCGCTGACCACGTTGCCGGCGGCATCCAGCGCGGTGCCGGCGTGGAAGACCTTGGCGCTGGCGGGCACGCCATCCAGCCCTGAAATCACCTCGCCGCTGACCGGCGTGTCCGGGTACGGCTTCGAGGCCATCACCACCCCCAGCGACGGGCGCGGATCCCATTGCGCTTCGATGCCATCGAGCCTGCCGTCGATCGCGGCCTCCACCAGCTCGACCAGGTCCGACTGCAGGCGCAGCATCACCGGCTGGGTTTCGGGATCGCCGAAGCGGACGTTGAACTCGATCACCTTGGGCGCGCCGCTGGCGTCGATCATCAGCCCGGCGTAAAGGAAGCCGGTGAACGGGATGCCATCCTTCAGCATGCCCTGCACGGTGGGGTCCACCACCTCCCGCATCACCCGCGCATGCACCTCGGGCGTGACCACCGGCGCCGGCGAATACGCGCCCATGCCGCCGGTATTCGGGCCGGTGTCGCCATCGCCCACGCGCTTGTGGTCCTGCGAGGTCGCCATCGGCAGCGCGGTGTGGCCGTCCACCATCGAAATGAAGCTGGCCTCCTCGCCGTCGAGGAATTCCTCGATGACCACGCGCGCGCCGGCATCGCCGAACGCGTTGCCGCTGAGCATGTCGCGCACCGCGGCTTCGGCCTCGTCGAGGGTCATCGCCACGATCACGCCCTTGCCGGCGGCCAGGCCATCGGCCTTGATCACGATGGGCGCGCCCTGGGCGCGCACGTAGGCCAGCGCGGCATCGACTTCGGCGTGCACCTCGTAGAACGCGGTGGGGATGCCGTGGCGGGCGAGGAAGTCCTTGGCGAAGGCCTTGCTGCCCTCCAGCTGCGCGGCGGCGGCGGTGGGCCCGAAGATGCGCAGGCCGGCAGCGCGGAAGCGATCCACCACGCCCGCCACCAGCGGCACTTCCGGCCCGACCACGGTCAGCGCCACGGCTTCGTGCTGCGCCAGTGCCAGCAGCCCGTCGAGGTCGGTCACCTTGACCGCGACGTTGCGGCACTTCGCCTCACGCGCGGTGCCGGCATTGCCCGGCGCGACGATGACTTCGGTGACGCGCGCGGACTGCGCCAGCTTCCAGGCCAGCGCGTGCTCACGACCGCCGGAACCGATGACGAGGACCTTCATGCGTATTTACCTGTCAGATGTCGGAGTAACACGGGCACCGGGTTTGCGCAGCAGACTTCGGGATGGATGCCTGCACCGCAGGCATCAATGCCTGAAATGGCGAACGCCGGTGAACACCATCGCGATCCCGTGTTCGTCTGCCGCCGCGATCACTTCCGCGTCGCGCATCGAACCGCCCGGCTGGATCACTGCCTTGATGCCGGCTTCGGCGGCGGCGTCGATGCCGTCGCGGAACGGGAAGAAGGCATCCGACGCCATCACCGAGCCGGGCACGACCAGGCCCGCGTCGGTCGCCTTGATGCCGGCGATGCGCGCCGAATACACGCGGCTCATCTGGCCGGCGCCCACACCAATGGTGCGGCTGTCCTTCGCATAGACGATGGCATTGGACTTGACGAATTTCGCCACCTTCCACGCGAACAGCAGATCATTGAACTGCGCGTCGGTCGGCGCCAGTTGCGACACCACCTTCAGCTCGTCGCGGGTGACCACGCGATCGTCGGCGGTCTGCATCAGCAGGCCCGAGTTGACCCGCTTGGTGTCGATGAAGTGCTTGGACGGCGGCGCCAGCGGAATGCGCAGCACGCGCACGTTGGCTTTCTTCTTCGCATAGGCCAGCGCCTCTTCGTCGTAATCGGGCGCGATCAGCACTTCGACGAACTGGCGGTCGAGGATCGTCTTGCAGGTGGCGCCATCGAGTTTCGTGTTGAAGGCGAGGATGCCGCCGAAGGCGCTGGTGGGGTCGGTGGCGTAGGCCGCTTCATAGGCATCGCCGCAGCCGCTGCCGACGGCCACGCCGCAGGGGTTGGCGTGCTTGACGATCACGCAGGCCGGCGCGTCGAACTGGCGCACGCATTCCCACGCGGCATCGCTGTCGGCAATGTTGTTGTAGCTCAGTTCCTTGCCTTGCAGCTGGGTGAAGGTGGCCAGCGAACCGGGGGCCGGCCACAGGTCGCGGTAGAACGCGGCCTGCTGGTGCGGGTTCTCGCCGTAGCGCAGGTCCATCACCTTGACGAAGTTGCCGTTGGCCTGCGCCGGGAACTGCATCGGTGCGCCGTCCTCGCCGAGCGAGGACAGGTAGCTGCTGATGCAGGCGTCGTAGACGGCAACGTCGTTGAACGCCGCCACTGCCAGCTGCCAGCGGGTCTTGGCCGAGAGCGCGCCGGCGTTGGCGCCGAGTTCCTCGACCAGGCCGGCGTACTGCGCCGGCGCGGTGGCAACGGCGACGCGGGCGAAGTTCTTGGCCGCGCTGCGCAACATCGCCGGGCCGCCGATGTCGATGTTCTCGATGATGTCTTCGAAGCGGCTGTCGGGGTTGGCCGACACCCGCGCGAACGGGTACAGGTTCAGCACCAGCAGGTCGATCGCGCCGATGCCGTGCTCGGCCATCACCGCATCGTCGATGCCGGCGCGGCCCAGCAGGCCACCGTGCACCTTCGGGTGCAGGGTCTTGACGCGGCCGTCCATCATTTCCGGAAAGCCGGTCACCTCGCTGACGTCCTTCACCGCAAGCCCGGCCTCGCGCAGCGCCTTGGCGGTGCCGCCGGTGGACAGCAGTTCCACGCCGTGGGCGGCCAATGCCTTGGCGAATTCGACCAGGCCGGTCTTGTCGGAAACGGAGAGCAGGGCGCGGCGGACGGTCACCGGCGCGCCGGAAAGGAAGTCGGCGGACATGCGGGGAGGGGGCGGTGGGGAAGCGCCGATTATACGGTGCCGGCCCGCACGCCCCGTCCAGGGCGCTGCTCAGCCCATGCCGTAGTCGCGCAGCTTCTTGCGCAGGGTGGCGCGATGGATGCCCAGCATCGCCGCGGCGCGGCTCTGGTTGCCGTCGCAGTGGCGCAGCACTTCGACGAACAGGGGGATCTCCAGCTCACGCAGGGCGATGCTGTACAGGTCGTCCGTGTCGCTGCCATCGAGATCGCGCAGATAGCGGCGCACGGCGTCGGCAACATGCTCTCGCAACGGCGCGCGCGGCGCGGCGTCCTGGCGGTGTTCGGAAAGCGTCAACGGAGGATCCCTCGGGCAGACCGCCGGCATCGAACGCGCGCGGGACGGCGAAGTGAGTCTAGCGCGGCGCTTGCGCGGGCGTCAGTGCCCGCGCCCATTCATCGCGGGCAAGTTTGACCGGCTTCTCGCTTCGCGCAGGCTTATTCGAAGCGGAAGTCGAAGCCGACCACGCCCGGGCCCGGTTCGGCGATGTCGAAGGCGATCTGGCTGGCCTGCCCGGGTGCGATCCGCGCGCTGCGTGCATTGCCCGCGGGCAGGTAGTCGTTCGGCTGGAAGCGGCGCGTACCGAGGATGCGGCCGTTGAGGTCGGACAGGGTCAGGCGCAGTGCCGGCCATGGCTGTGGCCAGTGCGCATCGTTGCGGAAACTGGCCTGCACGCGCAGCACGCCGGGACGCTCCGGCGGCGCGATCACGTCGCGCGACAGCAGCGCGAACGCAGCCGGTTCGCGCCACGCCGGCAACGCACAGCCCAGCGCCCCGCAAGCTGCTTCCAGCAGTGGCCGCAGCTGCGGGCTGGCAGCCAGGCGTTCGCGCTGCAGCCAGCCGATCTGTGCCAGCAGCAGCAGCGCAAGCGTTGCCAGCCCCAGCCATTCGCCGCGGCGGTGTGCGGACGCGGCGGGGTTGGTAAGGACGAAACTGGGCGCGCGGCTCATGCCTGCACCGGGTTGGCGTTGCGCACGCCGTCGATGCGCACCCAGTCTTCCTCACGCGCCACCTGCAGGGCATCGAACCACGGCGCGAAGCGCATCAGCAGTTCATCTTCCTGCCCGGCGAGGATGCCCGACATGGCGATGCGCCCGCCGGCGGCGGTGCGCGCGGCCAGCGCTTCGGCCAGTGCGTCCAGCGCCGAGGCGAGGATGTTGGCCACCACCACCGGATAGCTGGCGACCGGCTCTTCCGCAGGCAGGAACACGTCGATGGTCACGCCGTTGCGCTGCGCATTGTCGTGGGTGGCGGTGATCGCCTGCGGGTCGTTGTCCACCCCGACCGCGCGCGCGGCGCCCAGCTTCAGCGCGGCCAGCGCAAGGATGCCGCTGCCGCAGCCGAAATCGAGCACGGCCTTGCCCTGCAGTTCGCCGGCGGCGGCCAGTCCGTCCAGCCAACGCAGGCACAGCGCGGTGGTGGGATGGGTGCCGGAGCCGAACGCCAGGCCAGGATCGAGCCGGACGATGGCCGCGTCCTGCGCCTGCGCGTCTTCCGGCAGCGGGTGGTCCCAGGGCACGATCCAGCAGCGTTCACCGAACCGCATCGGCTGGAACATGTCCAGCCAGGCGCGTTCCCAGTCCTGGTCCTCGACCTTCTCGAAGCGCGCGCGGGTCCAGTCCAGCCCCGGGTCGAACGCGTCCAGCGCGGCCAGCAGCACCAGCGCGTCGGTTTCCTCCGGAAACAGCGCGGTCAGCGTCATCTCGTCCCACAGCGGGATCTCGCCGACGCCGGGCTCGAAGATCGCCTGCTCGTCGGCGGCGTCCAGGTGCGCGTCCTGCAGGGTGACCGCGAGTGCCCCCACGTCCTCCAGCGCGCGCTCCACGCGCGGCTGCTGGGCTTCGGCGCAGGGAAGGGTCAACTGCAGGTAGGGCATGGCGAGGATGGCGCGTGGCGGTCGCGCCATTCTCGCAGGTTCGCCGCGGGCTGCACGGGCGCCTCAGCCACCCAGCAGGCCCTTCAGCAGGCCCTTCATGCCGGGGCGCTTCTGCGGCGGCGTCTTGCCGCCGTCGCCTTCGTCCTGCGGCATGCCCATCTCGCCGAAGTCCAGGCCCAGCATCGCGGTGGCGGTGGACTTGGCGCGCAGCCGCACGCTCCACTCCGGGTTCCAAGGCTGCTTGGGATCGGCTGGCTTGGGCGGGTAGGTGATCCAGTGCTCGGGCCCGTAGGCCGTCATCATCAGCATGGCCGGCACCATCCCGGCCTCGCCCGCAGCGGCGCTGGCGAAGATGCCCTTGGGCACCACGCAGCTGGTGGCCGAGGCCGGCAGCAGGATCTTCTGCTTCAGCCATTTGTCGATGCTGCCGCCGGTCAGGTAGGCGTGCAGCTCGCTGCCGGCGCCGGCCACATCGGCGCTGCTCCACACGGTCAGGGTGTAGGACCGTTCGCTGGCCATTTCCATGCGCATGCCGGTGATGAAGTAGGCGCGTGCGCGCGCCACCGACGGCCATGCCAGCGAGACTGCGTCGGCCGCGTCGCCCTGCGCGCGCAGCCCCAGTTTCGGCATGAAGTCGGCGGCTTCGTCCACGTTGAACGACATCGAAGCAGGGATGCCGCTGCCGGTGATCTGGTGGCCGCCGGCCAGCCTCGCACCCGCCGGCACCTGGCGGCCGTGCTTTGGATTCGGCCAGTAGACGAGGCCGGGCTTGAGGTCGATGTCGCGGTCCGGCACGTACAGTCCCTTCGACAGGCTGCCGCTGGATTCCACGCTGACCCCGCCCATGCCCGCGGCGCCCTTCTTCGGGTCGATCAGGCCGCCCTTGACCTTGAAGCTGGCCAACTTCGGCTGGCCCGGCCGCACCGCCGCGCCGCAGCCCCAGTATTCGCGGATCTTCAGTTCCACGTCGGGCACGGCGCCGGCTTCGGGCGTGGATTTGTCGTGCCGGGCCGGCTCCGGCGGCAGCAGGGTGAGCGACTTGCCCAGGTTCAGCCCCGCCGGCACCTGGTCCTGCGCCTCCACGCCGGGCTTCAGCGCGTTGTGCAGGGCGATGTCCAGGTACTGGCCGCTCATGCCGGCGGCGCGGGTGGAGGGGTAGGTCGGCTTGAACGCTTCGCCGCCGCCCATGCGCTTGGCCATGAAGCCGCCCAGCCCGCCCAGCATCCCGCCCATGTCCGGCATGCCCGCCAGGTTGTGGGTGGCGACGTCGATGTACAGGTTGGTGGGTGGCGTCTTGCCCTGCTGGCTGGCGGCGGGCAGCGCCAGCAGCGTGGCGGCAAGGGTGATCAGCGGGGTGGTGCGGCGCATGACGGGCTCCGGAAGCGGCGGTGGCTTCCGGATACAGCGGAAAAAGCCGGCGCAAGCGGCCATCTGCCGCCCGCGCCGGCGGATGCGCGATCGCTCAGAGCAGCGAAAGCGCCTTTTCCTTGCGCTCGGCCAGCCGCTTTTCCAGGTACTGGATGTTCTGGCCGCCCTGCGAGAAACCGCCGTCGGCCAGGATCCGCTGCTGCAGCGGGATGTTGGTCTTGATCCCGTCCACCACCATCTCGCTCAGCGCCACCCGCATGCGGGCGATCGCTTGCGCGCGGTCGGCGCCGTGCACGATCAGCTTGCCGATCATCGAGTCGTAGTTCGGCGGGACGCGGTAGCCCTCGTAGATGTGCGAATCCACCCGCACGCCCGGGCCGCCGGGGGCGTGGAAGTGCTGGATCAGGCCGGGGCAGGGGAAGAATGTGTCCGGATCCTCGGCATTGATGCGGCACTCGATGGCGTGGCCGGTCAGCACCACGTCGCTCTGCTTGATCGACAGCCGGTGGCCGGCGGCGATCAGCAGCTGCTCGCGCACCAGGTCGATGCCGGTGACCAGTTCGGTCACCGGGTGCTCCACCTGGATGCGGGTGTTCATCTCGATGAAGTAGAAGCGGCCGTCCTCGTACAGGAACTCGAACGTGCCCGCGCCGCGGTAGCCGATGCGGATGCAGGCTTCCACGCACACGCGGCCGATTTCGGCGCGCTGCTCGGGGGTGATGCCGGGTGCCGGCGCTTCTTCCACCACCTTCTGGTGGCGGCGCTGCATCGAGCAGTCGCGCTCGCCCAGGTGGATGGCGCTGCCCTGGCCGTCGGCCAGCACCTGGATCTCCACGTGGCGCGGGTTCTCCAGGAACTTCTCCATGTAGACCATGTCGTTGCCGAAGGCGGCCTTGGCTTCGGTCTTGGTGGTCTGGATCGCAGCGTTGAGGTGCGCCTCGGTATGCACCACGCGCATGCCGCGGCCGCCGCCGCCACCGGCGGCCTTGACGATCACCGGGTAGCCAATCTCGCGGGCGATCTTGATGTTGG
>JANJSW010000027.1 GCA_024711415.1 Thermomonas sp.
TTGCTCCGGTAAACTCCCGTATCTTTTTCATGCTTGCGACGCAGGATTTAAAGCTGACGACGATCTCGGTGCCCCACGCGCTGGCCGGGATGGTGCCGGATGGCGGCCTGGTATCGGTGGGGGGCTGGGTGCGCCCCCGCCGCGACTCCAAGGCCGGGCTGAGCTTCGTCAACGTCAGCGACGGCTCCTGCTTCGCGCCGATCCAGGTGGTGGCGCCGGACACCCTGGCCAACTACGACACCGAGGTGAAGCACCTGACCACCGGCTGCGCGGTGATCGCCACCGGCACGCTGGTGAAGTCGCAGGGCCAGGGCCAAAGCTTCGAGGTGCAGGCGTCCAGCATCGAGGTGGTCGGCTGGGTGGAAGACCCGCTGACCTATCCGATGCAGCCCAAGCAGCACTCGCTGGAGTACCTGCGCGAATTCGCCCACCTGCGCCCGCGCACCAACCTGTTCGGCGCCGTCACCCGCATCCGCCACTGCCTGGCGCAGGCCGTGCACCGCTTTTTCCACGAGCGCGAGTTCTACTGGATCAGCACGCCGATCATCACCACCAGCGATGCCGAGGGCGCCGGCCAGATGTTCCGCGTGTCGACGCTGGACATGGCCAACCTGCCGCGCGACGGCAAGGGCAACGTGGACTTCAGCCGCGATTTCTTCGGCAAGGAAACCTTCCTGACCGTGTCCGGCCAGCTCAACGTGGAGGCCTACTGCCTCAGCCTGAGCAAGGTCTACACCTTCGGCCCGACCTTCCGCGCCGAGAACAGCAACACCACGCGCCATCTGGCCGAGTTCTGGATGATCGAGCCGGAGATCGCCTTCGCCGACCTCAACGACGACGCCAACCTCGCCGAGGATTTCCTCAAGTACCTGTTCAAGGCGGTGCTGGACGAGCGCGCCGACGACATGGCCTTCATTGCCGAGCGCGTGCAGAAGGACGCGGTCACGCGCCTGGAGAAGTTCATCAACGCGCCGTTCGAGCGGATCGACTACACCGACGCGATCTCGCTGCTGCAGAAGTCCGGCAGGAAGTTCGAGTTCCCGGTCGAATGGGGCCTGGACCTGCAGACCGAGCACGAACGCTGGCTGACCGAGGAACACGTCGGCAGGCCGGTGGTGGTGATGAACTACCCCGAGCAGATCAAGGCGTTCTACATGCGCATCAACGACGACGGCAAGACCGTGGCGGCGATGGACGTGCTTGCGCCGGGCATCGGCGAGATCATCGGCGGCAGCCAGCGCGAAGAGCGGCTGGACGTGCTCGACGCGCGCATGGCCCAGTTCGGCCTCGATCCCGCGCATTACGGCTGGTACCGCGACTTCCGCCGCTACGGTACGGTGCCGCACGCCGGCTTCGGGCTGGGCTTCGAACGGCTGGTGGTCTATGTCTGCGGGCTGGCCAACATCCGCGATGCCATTGCCTATCCGCGTGCGCCGGGCTCGGCGGAATTCTGATGGATGCCGACCTGATCCTGTTCCTGGCGCTGACCGCATTCGCGATCGCGATCGCCGGCGCCACCGCCTTCGTGATCTTCTGGCCGTTGACCCTGGTGCACCTGCGCGACCGCCACCCGCAGCTGGTGGAGCGGTTCGCCCCCGGCGCCTTCCTCAATCCCGTCGCGCTGTGGTGGCTGCTGCGCGGAGGTTATCGCAGCGCATCCGACCGCAGCCTGTCGGGGCTGGCCACGCCTTCGCGCATCTCCCTGCTGGTGATCCTGGGCGGGATCGCGATGGGCGGCGTGCTGTGGATCATCGGAAAGGGCTTGTCATGAACGAAACGGGCAACGACAGCTGGTGGCTGGCCACGCTGGGCCGCACCGTGGTGTGGGCACGCCTGCGCGAACGCGAGGCCGGGACCGCAGAGGTCTTCGACAGCGATGGCAACACCCTCGCCTACGACAGCATCGACACCGCGCGCGCCGCGCTGATGGACGCCGAGTTCGTGGCGTTCGAGGGACTGGACGAGGACGATGCGCTGGCGCGCGGATTTTCGCTGGCCGAGATCGCGCCGCCGCAGGCGCGCGACGACGACGGTCTGCGCGCGCTGATGGTGCAGTCGCTGGGCGCGCGCGCCTAAGCCGGCAACTGTCCGAATTGCCGGCGGCGCGGCGCTGCGGCGCTGCTACGGGTTGTCGGCAGCCTTCGGCGCCGGGCGCACGCTGCCGTTGTCTTCCTGCAGTTCCGGCTTGAACGGCACCGCGGGTGCGGCGCGGCCGGTCGAGGACTGCTCGTTTGCGTCCGGATCCACCGGCATGCAGCCGCCGCCGAACTGCAGCAACGACACCACGCACTTCAGTTTGAGACCGGTGCCGGGAATCGGGATCGACAGTTCCTTGATCCCGCGCCGCACCCATTCCTGCAGCAGCGTGCCCTGCGGGATCCAGTACTTGTCGAAGCGGGTACCGCGGTATTCCAGCCCGGGCCGCTTCAGCCAGGTGCCGGCGCGGTCGAGGTCGACGCTGTTCTGGTCCAGCCACTCGTCCGGCAGGCGCGCGCTGCCGTCGGCGTTGAACAGCCCGGACTTGCCTTCGCCTTCGCGCCCCTGGCCATTGCCGGTACCGGCGACGTTGCGTTGCGAAGCGCCCCAGTCGTCGC
>JANJSW010000031.1 GCA_024711415.1 Thermomonas sp.
GGCCCGTTGCGAATGCCGCAACGGGCCGCCGCTTTTTTCCGGAACCGCAGCGGAGGCAGGACATGCGTGGACTGATGGACCGCCTGGTCGACGTGGCCCTGCCGGAGGACGCAGGCAGGCGGGTATCGATCACCGACATCCGCAACAGCGTTTCCCGCGACCTGGAGAGCCTGCTCAACACCCGTTCGGAAGCTGCGCGGATGATTCCCGAGGCGTTCAAGGAATGCCGCGCCTCGTCGCTGACCTACGGCATCCTGGACTTTTCCTCCTACAGCCTGCTCAGCCCGCACGACCGCGACCGCATCCGTCGTTCGCTGGAACAGGCGATCGCACTGCACGAACGCCGCTTGACCCGGATCCGGGTCACCCTGGAGCCGCAGCGCGAGCTGGACCGGGCCTTGCGCTTCCGGGTCGATGCGCTGATGGAGCTGGGCGAGGACAACGAGAAGGTGCAGTTCGACGCGGTGCTGCAGCTCAATACCCAGACCTACGTGGTGCGCTGAGCGGTCGGTGCCGCCTACGCCTCCAGCAGCCCCATCTTCGCCGCCAGGTGCAGGCCGTCGGCCAGCTGCGGCGCCAGCTTCTGCCGCCACCATGCCGCCGGACGCAGTGCCTCCGGGCCTTCTCCTTCCGGTGCCGGCAGGGCGGACATCCGCAGCGCCAGGTCATCGAGCAGCGCCGCGTGGTCGCGGTTGCCGTCCAGCAACTGGATGAGTTCGATCGCCAGGCGGCTGTCCAGGCGGACCATCGATGGCCGCAGGCTGGCCACGCAATCCGCACCGGCCTCCAGCTGCATGCGCGCCAGCGCGCTGGCGCGCGGCTGCTTGCCTGGCTCCGCCACGAACCGCGGGGGCTCGCAGTGCAGCGTCAGCAGGCCGTGCTCGAAGCCGCTCAGCAGTGCCTGCGCCAGCGCGGTGGCGTCCTCGTCCTCGCTGGCGGCGCTGCCGACAGCCGCGCGAGCGCGCGCCAGCAGGTCGCGGAAGGCCAGTGGCAGCGGAAACGCGTCCGCAACGGCATCCAGCGCCGCCTGGATCACCGGATGGTCCGTGCTCAGGGCAGCGCCGTCGCTGCTGCGGAAGCCGACGACGCCGCCTTCGTCCGCACACGCCCCGTCACGCTGCAGGTGCCCGACCGCGTGCAGGCCGCGGGCCGCACCCGCTTCTGCCGGGCGCGTGATCGCCGCTTCGGTGTGGCAAAGCAACGTCTGCCGGAACCGGCGCCCCTTCAGGAAGTCCAGGTACTGTTCGCGCTGCAGTACGTCGCCGTCGGCGAGCGCAGCAAGCCCGGGGCGTGCTTCCGGCGCCAGCGCGGCGTCGCTCATTTCGTGGTAGTCCGCTTCGGCGAGGAAGCGCAGGCCGTGGGCCTGGGCCTGCGCGGCGAAAGCCGTGATGCTCAGGGGCTCATTGATCTGCGCCAGGTCGTCGTGAAACAGCACGGCGTGGTCGGTGCGGCGCAGCAGGTCGGCAGCCTCGTCGCGGATGACCTCGGCATAGGGCTTGCCCTCGGGGACCGCCGCACCCAGCCAGCCGAGGAACTGCCGTGCGCTGGCGATCCTGGCAGTCGGCCCCTCGATGCCGGCGCAGTGGTGGCGCAGCATGTCCCACATCACCCGGCGCAGGTGGCAACCCGGCAGTGCGTTGTAGCTGATGTAGGCGATGCCGGCGCCGGCCAGCCGCTGCCGGCAGAGCGCCAGCAGGTGATCGCGCACCTGCGGTGGTACCCAGGAGTAGAACCCGTGCGCGGTGATGTAATCGAAGGCTTCCCGGCCGGGATCCCAGCGTGTCAGGTCGGCTTGTACCAATTGCAGGTTTTCCAGCCCCAGCCGCTGGCGCATTGCCTCGCCGCGTGCGATCGCGTTGCGCGACATGTCGATGCCGACGAAGTGCGCCTGCGGGTATGCCATCGCCAGGGCCAGCAGTTGCAGGCCGTCGCCGCATCCCACCTCCAGCAGGCGGCACCGCGAAGGTGGCGCGCAGT
Organism: Thermomonas sp.; assembly: GCA_024711415.1. Lineage (GTDB taxonomy): Bacteria > Pseudomonadota > Gammaproteobacteria > Xanthomonadales > Xanthomonadaceae > Thermomonas. The sequence goes on from JANJSW010000031.1 coordinate 1,978, forward strand.
CCAGCCCATGCAGGCGGCCGATGGCGGCCTGCCGCGACGGGTGCATCTGCGGCAGTACATGCGCCGGATATTCCAGGGTGTCGTAGGCGAAATCCGCGCTCATGCGGTGTCTCCCGTGTGTGCGCGCGCTGCCAGTACGGCCGCCAGCATGGCTTCGCGCAGTCGGTGCGGCGCCACCGGTTTGAACAGCACCGGGATATGGCTGGCCATGATCGCGTCGACCCGCTCGGGCCGGGTTTCGCCGGTCACCAGCAGGCGCGCGAAAGGCGGGTGTTGTGGGTCGGCGCCGTAGTGACTGGCGATCGCTTCCAATACTTCCAGGCCGCTGTGCTCGTCCTGCAGGTGCAGGTCGCTCAGGACCAGGTCGGGCGGGGTGGGCCAGCCGGAGAGGCGGGCGAGGGCGCCGGCTTCATCGGAGGCCGTGCGGATATCGCAGCCCCATTCCTGCAGCAGCACGCGCAGGCCTTCCAGAATGCCGGGCTCGTCGTCGATCGCAAGCACGCGCAGGCCGCCGAGGTCGAGCGGGATGTCGATGCCGTCGCTGCTGCCGGGCGGACGCGCGGTGCCGGGCTCCAGAGTGATCGACACCCGCGTGCCGCGGCCGAGCCGCGATGCCAGGTCGATCCGGCAATCCACCAGGCTCGCAAGCCGCTGCACGGTCGCCAGCCCCAGGCCCAGGCCGCGCTTGCGGTCCCCGGTGCGGGTATCGGCCTGCTTGACCTGGTAGAACTCCTCGAACACGCGGTGCTGGTGCTCGGGGGCGATGCCGCAGCCGGTGTCCCACACGTCCACCCGGATCCTGCCGGACGCCTGGTGGCGTACCCCGATCAGCACGCCACCGGCATCGGTGTAGCGCAGCGCGTTGCTGACCAGGTTGTTGAGGATGCGCGCCAGCATGGTGCGGTCGCAGTGCACCCATGCATCGGTCTTGCGCACCACCAGCCGCAGCCCGCGCGACTCCGCCAGCATGCGGAAATTGCGGCTGACTTCGTCGAAGACGCCGTCCAGATACACGTCCACCGGCTCGGCGCGCATGCTGCCGGCTTCCAGCCGCGACAGGTCCAGCAGTTCCGAGAACAACTGGTCCAGCGAGGCCACGCATTCCTCGATGTGCATCATCCGCGCCAGCTTGTCCGGGTCGGTTTCGCCTGCGCGCAGGGTGGAGGAGAACAGGGTCAGCGCGTACAGCGGCTGGCGCAGGTCGTGGCTGGCAGCGGCCAGCAGGCGCGAGCGGGCCTGGCTGGCGGCCTCCAGCTTGGCGTTCTTGTCGGCCAGCTCGATGGAGGCGCGTCCCAGCTCGCTCTGCATGCGGTTGCGTGCGCTGGCCAGCAGCTTCGATGCCTGGTTGACCCCCAGCTGCAGCCGGCGGATGGCGCCTTCCCGCTTTACCGGGTGCACGTGCACCGCTTCGCCGCGACCGAGCCGGTCCATCGCGACGCCCAGCTCATCCAGCGGGCGCAGGACCTGGATCGCGATGTCCCAGCTGAGCGCCACCACCAGTGCCAGGGCGCCGACCAGCAACAGGCCGCTGAGCCACAATGCCGGCCCCATGCCGCTGGCGAG
>JANJSW010000038.1 GCA_024711415.1 Thermomonas sp.
GATCCGTCGCAGCCGCGCTTCGTGATCGGCGTGCTGGGTCCGACCAGCCGCACCGCCTCGCTATCGCCGGACGTGAACCGCCCCGGCTTCCGCGCGATCAGCTTCGACGAGCTGGCGGAAGCCTATCGGGAGGCCGCGCGCGGCCTGATCGAAGGCGGCGCCGACGTGCTGATGGTGGAAACCGTGTTCGACACCCTCAATGCCAAGGCGGCGCTGTTCGCCATCGACGACGTGTTCGAAGAGATCGGGGCGCGCCTGCCGGTGATGATCTCCGGCACCATTACCGACGCATCCGGCCGCACCCTGTCCGGGCAGACCGCCGAGGCGTTCTGGTACTCGCTGCGGCACAGCCGGCCGATGGCGATCGGCCTGAACTGCGCCCTGGGCGCCAAGGACCTGCGCCAGCACGTGGACGTGCTGGCCACCGTGGCCGACACCCACGTCAGCTGCCACCCCAACGCCGGCCTGCCGAATGCCTTTGGCGGCTATGACGAAACCCCGGAAGACATGGCCGTGATCCTGCGCGAGTTCGCGCAGAGCGGCCTGATCAACCTGGTCGGCGGCTGCTGCGGCACCACGCCGGAACACATCGCCGCGATTGCCGCCGCCGTGCGCGGGCTGCCGCCGCGGGCGGTGCCGGCCGTCGGCACGCAGGAGCAGGCGGCATGAGCAACAACCTCCCCCGCTTCACCCGCCTGTCCGGTCTCGAACCGCTGGTCATCACGCCGGAATCCAATTTCATCAACGTCGGCGAGCGCACCAACGTCACCGGCAGTGCGCAGTTCAAGAAGCTGATCCTCGAAGGGCGGCTGGACGAGGCGGTGGTGGTCGCGCGCCAGCAGGTGGAGAACGGCGCGCAGGTCATCGACGTCAACATGGACGAGGGCCTGCTCGACTCCGAGAAGGCGATGGTGGAATACCTCAACCTGATCGCTGCCGAGCCCGACATCGCCAAGGTGCCGGTGATGGTGGACAGCTCGAAGTGGTCGGTGATCGAGGCCGGGCTGAAGTGCCTGCAGGGCAAGGGCATCGTCAACTCGATCTCGATGAAGGAAGGCGAAGCCGAATTCCTGCGGCAAGCGCGGCTGGTGCGCCGCTACGGCGCGGCGGTGGTGGTGATGGCCTTCGACGAGGTGGGCCAGGCCGATACCGCGCAGCGCAAGGTGGAGATCAGCGCACGCGCCTACAAGCTGCTGACCGAGGAGATCGGGTTCCCGCCCGAGGACATCATCTTCGATCCCAACTGCTTCGCGATCGCCACTGGCATCGAGGAACACAACAACTACGCGGTCGATTTCATCGAAGCCGCGCGCGAGCTGCGCCGGCTGTTCCCGTACAGCCACATCTCCGGCGGCGTCTCCAACGTCAGCTTCAGCTTCCGCGGCAACGAACCGGTGCGGCAGGCGATCCACGTGGTGTTCCTGTACCACGCCATCAAGGCCGGCATGGACATGGGCATCGTCAACGCCGGTGCGCTGCCGCTGTACGACCAGCTGGACCCGCTGCTGCGCGAGCGGGTCGAGGACGTGGTGCTGAACCGCCGCGGCGACGCCACCGAACGGCTGCTGGAGATCGCCGACAACTTCAAGAAGAAAAAGGGCGAGAAGAAGGTCGAGGACCTGCAGTGGCGCGAGCAGCCGGTGGCCGCGCGGCTCTCGCATGCGCTGGTGAACGGCATCGACCAGTACGTGGTGGAGGACACCGAGGAAGCGCGCCAGCAGGCCACGCGGCCGCTGGACGTGATCGAAGGCCCGCTGATGGACGGCATGAACGTGGTCGGCGACCTGTTCGGCGCCGGCAAGATGTTCCTGCCGCAGGTGGTGAAGTCGGCGCGGGTGATGAAGAAGGCGGTGGCGCACCTGCTGCCCTACATCGAGGCCGAGAAACTGCGCACCGGCGACGTCGGCAAGAGCAACGGCAAGATCGTGATGGCCACGGTCAAGGGCGACGTGCACGACATCGGCAAGAACATCGTCGGGGTGGTGCTGGCCTGCAACAACTTCGAGGTCATCGACCTCGGGGTGATGGTGCCGGCGCAGAAGATCCTCGATACCGCGATCGCCGAGAACGCCGACATGATCGGCGTGTCCGGCCTGATCACGCCCTCGCTGGAGGAGATGAGCCACGTCGCCCGCGAAATGCAGCGGCAGGGCTTCACCATGCCGCTGCTGATCGGCGGCGCCACCACCTCGCGCGCGCATACCGCGCTGAAGATCGACCCGCACTACAAATCGCCGACGATCTGGGTGAAGGATGCCAGCCGCGCGGTGGGCGTGGCGCAGTCGCTGATGAGCCCGGAGCTGCGCGACGATTTCGTGCAGGCCGCCGCCAACGACTACGCCGACGTGCGCCAGCGCCACCGCAACCGCGGCGACGGCAAGCGGCTGGTGTCTCTGGACAAGGCGCGCGCGCAATCGTTCAAGTACGACTGGAGCAGCTACACCCCGCCGGCGCCGAAGCAGCCGGGGCTGCACGTGTTCGACGACTACCCGCTGGCCGAACTGGTGGAGTGCATCGACTGGTCGCCGTTCTTCAACGCCTGGGAGCTGGCCGGCAAGTACCCGGCGATCCTCACCGACGAAGTTGTGGGCACCCAGGCCAGCGAGCTGTACCGCGACGCGCGCGCGATGCTGCGCAAGATCGTCGACGAGAAATGGCTGACCGCCAAGGCGGTCTGCGGCTTCTGGCCGGCCAACAGCTTGGGCGATGACGTGGTGCTGCAGGTGGACGGCGAGGAGCGCTGGTTCCGCTTCCTGCGCCAGCAGGCGGACAAGCCGGTGGAACGCCCCAACCTGTGCCTGGCCGACTTCGTCGCACCGAAGGACAGCGGCAGGCAGGACTGGATCGGCGCGTTCGCGGTCACCGGGGGCCTCGGCATCGAGCCGCACCTGGAACGCTTCCGCGCCGACCACGACGACTACAGCGCGATCCTGCTCAAGGCGCTGGCCGACCGCCTGGCCGAAGCGTTCGCGGAGCGCCTGCACCAGCGCGTGCGCAAGGAGTTCTGGGGCTACGCGGAGGACGAAGTGCTGGACAACGACGCGCTGATCGCCGAAGCGTATCGCGGCATTCGCCCCGCCCCGGGCTATCCGGCCTGCCCGGAGCACAGCGAGAAGCGGGTGCTGTTCGACCTGCTGGCGGCCACCGCCCATGCCGGCGTCGAGCTGACCGACCACTTCGCCATGTATCCGGCGGCCAGCGTGTCCGGGCTGTATTTCAGCCACCCGGACAGCAAGTACTTCGTGGTCGGGCGGGTGACGAAGGAACAGGTGGCCGACTATGCCAAGCGCAAGGGCGTGGACCTCGCGCAGGCCGAGCGCTGGCTGTCGTTCAACCTCGACTACGACCCGGACTGAGCGGAAAACCCCCGCCCTGCAGGAGGGCCGTCGGGCCCTACCGGGATGTTCGGGTCGGAGCTGAAGCCCCCTGCAGGGAAATCCGGCGGCAAGTCCGTGTCACCACACCAGGTCGTCCGGCACCTGGTATTGCGGATCGGAATACGGATCGTCCCCGGCAGGCGCATTGGGGTCGACCTTCAACGCGACGGCCTGGGCGAAGATCGCCTCGGCCTCGGCCAGCGTGGCGGAATCCACCAGCAGGTAGCGGCCGTTCATCTGCACCACGCCCAGCTCGCCGGCGTTGAGTGCCTTCAGCTGCTCGGCGGTGACATGCACGCGCTTGATTTTTCCGCCGTACTCGAAGTGGCGGACATGCTCGGCGTCGGCCGCGTTCAGCGCCTTGTCCTTGAGGAAGGCTTCCAGCTTCGCCTTGGCCTCGCGGCGCAGGCGTGCCTCTTCCTGCTTCAGCCGCTCGGCCTCGATGCGTTCGTCCTTTTCCTTCTGCGCGCGGATCGCGTAGGCCTTGGCCAGGTCGATGTCCTCGCGCGATTTCGGGTGCTGGGGGCGCCCTTGCCGCGCCGGCCGGCCCCCGTGGCCCGGCTTGCCGGCGTGCGCGGGCTTGCCGCCCTGCCCGGCCTGCGGTTTGCGGGCATCGGGCTTCGGTCGCGGGGCGGGCTTGGGCGCGTCCTTGAAGCCAAGGCCAAGCAGCTGGTCGCGGAGGGAATGGCTCATGTCGGAATCGGCAGTCAGTAATGCGGAGGGGGCGGTTCGCTGGCGGCATCGCCGGTGACCGGGCTTGCGGCCATCGCGCTGCGCAATTGTCGCAATTCTTCCAGCGCGCGGTGCAGGCGCAGCGCGTTGCCGGCTTCTTCGCTGCGGGCGGCGGCCAGCGCGTCGCTGAGTTCCAGCAGCGCCTGCTCCTGGAAGGCCAGCCGGGTTTCCAGGTCGACCAGCCGTTGTTCGAGATCGGTCATGCTTCTTCCTTGCGCAGCGAGCGTCCGCGGCCGATGCCGTAGTAGGCGATGCCGGCGGCTTCCACTTCGGCGGGTTCGTACAGGTTGCGGCCATCGAACAGCACCGCGTCGGCCAGCGCCTCTTTCAGCCTGGCGAAATCGGGGCTGCGGAACTGCTTCCATTCGGTCACCACGACCAGCGCGTCCGCACCTTCCAGCGCGGCGGCGGCGGAGTCGCACAGCACCAGGTCCTCGCGCTCGCCGAAGATGCGCCGGGTTTCGCCCATCGCCTCCGGATCGAATGCACGGACCGTCGCGCCCGCGTCCCACAGCTGCTGCAACAGGCGGCGGCTGGAAGCCTCGCGCATGTCATCGGTGTTCGGCTTGAACGCCAGCCCCCACACCGCGATGGTCCTGCCGCGCAGGCCTTCGTCCTCGCCAAGGTCGTAGTGGCGCTGCATCAACTCGAACAGGTGGCCCTTCTGCGCGGCATTCACCGCTTCCACCGCCTCCAGCAGGCGCGGCTGCACGCCGTGCTGCTGGGCGGTGCGCGCCAGCGCCTGCACGTCCTTGGGGAAGCACGAGCCGCCATAGCCGGCGCCGGGATAGATGAAATGCCAGCCGATGCGCGGGTCGGAGCCGATGCCCTTGCGCACCATCTCGACGTCCGCGCCCACCTGCTCGGCGATGTTGGCGATCTCGTTCATGAAGCTGATCTTGGTCGCCAGCATCGCGTTCGCCGCGTACTTGGTCAGCTCGGCGGAACGCACGTCCATCGCCACGATGCGCTCGTGGTTGCGGTTGAACGGGGCGTACAGGCGCCGCAGCGTCTCCAGCGCGGAGGCGCTGGAGGTGCCGATGACGATGCGGTCCGGGCGCATGCAGTCCTCGACCGCCGCGCCTTCCTTCAGGAATTCCGGGTTGGACACCACTTCGAAATCGATGTCCGCGCCGCGCGCGACCAGCTCGGCAGCGATGGTCGCGCGCACATTGTCGGCGGTGCCCACCGGTACGGTGGACTTGTCCACCACCACCGACGGCCGCTGGAGATGGCGGCCGATGGTGCGCGCCACTTCGCGCACGTACTGCAGGTCGGCGCTGCCATCCTCGTCCGGCGGCGTGCCCACCGCGATGAACAGCACGTCGCCGTGGGCGATGCCGGCCGTGGCGTCGGTAGTGAAGCGCAGCCGCCCGGCGGCGTGGTTGGCCTTCACCATCGGGGTCAGGCCCGGCTCGTAGATCGGCACGATGCCGTTGTTCAGGCCTTCCACCTTGACCGCGTCGACATCGACGCAGACCACATCGTGGCCGACCTCGGCCAGGCAGGTGCCGGTGACCAGGCCAACGTAGCCGGTGCCGAAAATGCAGACGCGCATGCGCGGTATCCGTGGGCAAAAGAAAGGGGGACGCATCGCAAGGATACGTCCCCCGGTGTTCCGGAACGGTTACTTGCCGGACGGCGCCTTGACGATTTCCAGCAGTTCGACTTCGAACTCCAGCACCTGGTTCGGGCCGATCATCGGCGGCGCCTGCTCGCCGTAGGCCAGCTTGGCCGGGATCCAGAACTTGTACTTGGAGCCCACCGGCATCAGCTGGAGGCCTTCGGCCCAGCCCGGGATCACGCCCTGCAGCGGCAGCACGGCCGGCTCGCCGCGCTTGTAGGAGCTGTCGAATTCCTTGCCGTCCAGCAGGGTGCCCTTGTAGTTCACCTTCACGCCGTCGGTGGCGCCGGGCTTGGCGCCCTTGCCTTCGGTGAGGACCTGGTACTGCAGGCCGGAGGCGGTGGTGACCACGCCCTGCTTCTTGCCGTTCTCGGCCAGGAACTTCTCGCCCTTGTCGAGGTTGGCCTTGCCCTCTTCCATCATCTTGGCGATCTGCTTGGCCTGCATCTTCTGGCCGAACGCCTGCATGATCTGCTGCGCCTGCTCGTCGTTGATCAGCGCCTTGCCGCCATCCATCTGGGTGCGCAGGGCCTTGACCACGGTGTCGACGTTCACCTCGTCCTTGATCTCGGAGAGCTGCTTGCCCATCGCCATGCCGATGGTGTAGCTGACCTGCTCCTTCTCGGTCGGCAGGCCCGGGTAACCGGTCTTGTCGGTCGCGGCCTTGTCGGCTTCGGCCTTGCTGGAGGAAACCTCGACGGGCTTGTTCTCGCCCTTGCAGGCGGACAGCGCCAGCAGCGTGGCGACGGCAATGGCGGTGGAACGGACGAGCGGCTTCATCTGCAGGAAACTCCGGGATGCGAAAAGTGGATGGCGACGGGCGCCGGCGGAAACACGATCAGGTTGGACTCATTCGACGCCCAGCAGTTCCACGTCGAACACAAGGGTGGAATTGGGCGGGATGCCGGCACCGGCGCCGCGCTCACCGTAACCCAGCGCGGCGGGCACCCACAGCCGGTACCGGGCGCCCACCGGCATCATGCCCACGCCTTCGGTCCAGCCCTTGATGACCTGGTCGAGGCCGAACACGGCCGGCTCGCCGCGGTCGATGGAACTGTCGAACTTGCTGCCGTCCAGCAGCGTGCCGACGTAGTGCACGCGCACGCGCTGGCCGGGCTTGGGGCGCACGCCGTCGCCCTGCTTGAGCACCATGTACTGCAGGCCGCTGGGGGTGGTGAACACGCCCTTGACCAGTTTGTTCTTCGCCAGGAACTCCTGCTCCTGCTTCAGCGCAGCCTCGCCCTGCGCCTTGCGCTGCGCCTCGCGGGCAGCGCCCACGCGGGCGGACAGCGCGGTGCGGACCTGCTCGATCTGCGCCTGGTCCAGCAGCGGCTTGGTGCCGGTGTTGGCCCCGTCCTTCAGGCCGCGCATGAACATCGGCATGTCGAATTCGTCGCCGAGGCCGACCAGCCGGCGGCCGATGTTGGCGCCCGCCAGGATCCCCGCCTTGGCGCGGTCCAGCGCCACCGGCGGCGTGCCCGCCTTGCGTGCGCCGATATTGAGCATCAGCCCCTGCGACAGGCGCTTGGCTTCTTCGGGATCCAGGGTCGGCTGGCCGCCGGCCATGACCAGTTCGATGGTCTTTTGGAAGCTGGCCAGGTCCACGTCCGGCAGGCCCGGGCCGATATCCCGCGCCACGTCCTGGCCCAGCATGTAACCGACCTTGTCGCGCTCGCTGAGGCTGGCGCCGTCCTGGGCCAGCACCGGTGCAACTGCAAGTACCGCCACCAGCAGCGCGGCCAGCGCACGCAGGGAAAACTTCATCGTGTCGATCTCCGGATGACCTGCGGCGAGGAGCCGCGCGCAGGCGCATGAACGCACCTATTGTCGTTTGCACCGCGGCAGCCGGCAATCCTGTCGCGCAGGCTGCCGCGGCAGCGATTCAGGCCGGCCGTGCGCGGGCCGGAAGACGGCCGGGGCAACCATGACTTCAGTTGGGTCGATCAATGCTTGACGGGGGATCTCGTAGTGTTATAGTTGCCTACAACACCGAACCCCCAGAGCAGGACGTTCACCATGAACCGCAAGCTCCACAACTCCCTCAACGCGGCAATGGCCTGCAGTGCGCTGCTGACCCTGGCCGTGCTGGCCGGCGCCCCGATCGAAGCACCGGCCCCTTCCACGACGGCGCAGGCCGTCGTCGCCCCCGTCTCCGCGCCGGCAAGCGCAACGGTCGCCGCCGCGACCGCCGCCCAGCCGGCGGAGGCGATCGCTGCAAACAGCGAGCGCCGGACGTCGCGCCGCTCCTATCAATCGGTACGGATGCCGTTCTTTTCCTTCTTCCTGCCGCAGGGCTGAATCATGGTTGCCGTCGAATGGAGCGATAGCGCTCCGATCTACCGCCAGCTGAAGGACCGCGTCGTCGCGATGATGCTCGACGGGGTGCTCAAGCCGGGCGATGCGCTGCCCTCGGTCCGCCAGGTGGCGGCCGAGTACCAGCTGAATCCAATCACCGTCTCGCGCGCCTACCAGGAGCTCGCGGACGAACAACTCGTCGAGAAACGAAGGGGACTGGGCATGTACGTCACCGAAGGCGCCAATGCGCGCCTGCTGCAGAGCGAACGCGAGCGTTTCCTGCGCGAGGAATGGCCGCTGGTCATGGAGCGCATCCAGCGCCTCGGCCTGAGCATCCAGGAGCTGCTGGAACCGCAGCAGAAGTGGGCCCCCAAGTGAGCACCGCCATGACCACTCCCGTCATTGAAGCCCGCGGCCTGCGCAAGGCCTACAAGAACAAGCTGGCGCTGGACAACACCACGTTCGACATCCCCTCCGGCCGCATCGTCGGCCTGATCGGTCCGAACGGCGCCGGCAAGACCACCGCACTCAAGGCGATCCTCGGCCTGATCCCGTTCGACGGCGACCTGAAGGTGCTGGGCAAGGACCCGCGCACCCAGCGCGACGAACTGATGAACGAGGTCTGCTTCATCGCCGACGTCGCCGTGCTGCCGCGCTGGATCACCGTGGCCCAGGCCATCGAGTTCGTCGCCGGCGTGCATCCGCGCTTCGACGCCGCAAAGTGCCGGCGCTTCCTCGAAGGCACCCAGCTCAAGCCGGGCCTGAAGGTGCGCGAGATGTCCAAGGGCATGATCGTGCAGCTGCACCTGGCGCTGGTGATGGCCATCGACGCCCGCCTGCTGGTCCTGGACGAGCCCACCCTGGGCCTGGACATCCTCTACCGCAAGCAGTTCTACCAGCGCCTGCTGGAGGACTACTTCGACGAGGACAAGACCATCCTGGTCACCACCCACCAGGTCGAGGAGATCGAGCACATCCTCACCGACGTGATGTTCATCCGCGACGGCAGGATCGCGCTGGACACGCCGATGGAATCGCTGGGCGAGCGCTACACCGAAGTCCTGGTGGATGCCGGCAAGCAGGACGCCGCTCGCGCCCTCAAGCCCATCGACGAGCGCGCGCTGCCGTTCGGCAAGACCGTGATGATGTTCGACGGCGCCGACCGCGCCCGACTCGGCGAACTGGGCGAGACCCGCACCCCCGGCCTGGCCGACCTGTTCGTCGCCACCATGAAAGGAACCTACGCATGAACGCCGCCATCGACGCCGCGGGCATGGATGTCGCCAAATCCAGCGTGCCCCGCACCCCGCCGCACCCCACCCACAAGCTGAAGCTGCTGCTGCGCCGCGAGTTCTGGGAGCACAAGGGCGGCTTCTTCTGGGCCCCGATCTGGGCGGGCGGCATTTCGCTGCTGCTGACCCTGATGGCGCTGATCTTCGGTGAAGTGGCGATGCGCCGCGAAGCCGTCTCCGGGCTGAAGGTCAACGGCCAGGTGATGATCAACGGCCTGGACCTGCGCCTGATCACCGAGAAGATGTCGCCGGAAGACGTGCAGAAGCTTGCCGACGGCATCAGCCTGAGCACCGCTTCGGCGATGTTCTGGCCCCTGCTGGTGCTGGGCTTCGTGGTGTTCTTCTACTGCCTAGGCAGCCTGTACGACGAACGCAAGGATCGCAGCGTGCTGTTCTGGAAGTCGCTGCCGGTATCCGACCGCGATACCGTGCTGTCGAAGGCGATCAGCGCGCTGGTGGTGGCGCCGACGCTGGCGATCGCGGTGGGCATTGCCTGCATGGTCGCCTTCCTGCTGGTCCTGAGCGTGTTCGTGCTGCTGCACCACGGCAACCCGTTCGTGCTGCTGTGGAGCCCCGACAACCTGCTGGCCAATGCCGGCGTGGCGCTGGCGGCGATTCCGGTGTACGCGCTGTGGGCCCTGCCCAGCGCCGGCTGGCTGCTGCTGTGCTCGGCCTGGTCGAAGAGCAAGCCGTTCCTCTGGGCGATCATGATCCCGGTGTTCGCCGGCGTGTTCATCAGCTGGTTCGACCTGATGAACATGTTCAACCTGGACAGCAGCTGGTTCTGGAAGAACGTGGTGGCGCACCTGCTGGGCGGCGTGTTCCCGGGCACCTGGTTCACGGTGATGGACGTTGACGGGCTGCAGGTCAAGGAACTCGGCAACCACCTGGTGCTGCTGAAGGCGCTGTACTCCGCGCTCGCCACGCCGCAGCTGTGGATCGGCGCCGGCGCGGGCATCGCCATGATCGCCGCCGCCATCCGGCTGCGCCGCTGGCGCGACGACAACTGATCCTCCCTTCCGCAAGGAACGAGACCATGCATACCAAGCGCATCCTTCCCATCGCCGCCCTGGCCCTGCTGCTGCCGCTGGCAGCGCAGGCCCAGCCGCCCCGCAGCGCGGACACCGGCATCACCGCCGAGATCCGCCGCGAACTGGGCGACGCCCGCAAGGAAGTCCGGGCCGAGCTGGCCAAGGCCAAGCAGGACCTGGACACCGGCGACCTGCAGCTGCGGGACAGCCTGCAGTTCGGCAAGCAGAGCAAGAGCAAGCAACACGATGCGGACCGGGTGGCGGCAGCCATCACCCCGCAGGGGGACCTGCTGATCGACGGCAAGCCGCAGGTGATCGACGCCAGCCAGCGCCGCCAGCTGCTGGCATACCGCGGCCTGGTGGTGGAAATCGCCAAGGCCGGCATCGACATCGGCCAGACCAGCGCGGAAGCGGCGCTGGACGCGGTCGACCGGTCCTGGGTGAGCCTGATGTTCAGCGCCATGAGCGGCAGCCTGGAGCGGCGCATCGAGCGCACCGTGCGCGAACAGGTGGAGCCGGGCGTGCGCGGCATCTGCCGCATGCTGCCGAGGGTGATGGATTCGCAGCAGCGACTGGCCGCCAGCCTGCCGCAGTTCCGCCCCTACGCCACCCTGGAACGCGAGGACGTGGCCGACTGCGAGAACAGCGTCCGCCGCGAATTCGCCAGCCTCTGAAACGGAGCCCCCAATGAAACACGCAGTCCTGATCACGTCCGCGCTGGCCACCTGCCTGCCGCTGCTGGCCTGCAGCCAGCCGCCGGCGCCGCCCGCGCCGCCCGCCGCCCCTGCTCCGCCCGCCGCCGACACCGACAAGGGCTTCATCGCCCGCCAGGTGGACAAGGCGCTGGCCGAAGCGCGCAAGGAACTGCACGAGGGCAACCTCAGCATCAACGGCGACATCAACATCAACATCAACGGCAAGCAGTTCGGCAAGTCCGACAGCCCGCTGCCGAAAGCCGAGATCAGCCCGCGAGGCGATCTGCTGATCGAAGGCAAGACCGTGGAAACCAGCGCCGACCAGCGCCAGCAATTGCTCGCCTACCGCAACCAGGTGCTTGGCATCGCCGATGCCGGCATGGCGATCGGCTCGCAGGGCGCGGACCTGGCCGGCAAGGCGCTGGGCGGCGTGTTCGGGGTGATCTTCGGCGGCGACCAGGCCGAGAAGGAGTTCGAGGCGCGGATGGAGGCGGAAGGCAAGAAGATCGAAGCCGAGGCGCTGAAGCTGTGCACCCAGCTGCCGCCGCTGCTGGCCAGCCAGCAGTCGCTGGCCGCCAGCCTGCCCGCGTTCAAGCCCTACGCGACGATGACTCAGGAAGACATCGACGATTGCGGCAAAGACAGCAAGACCACGGGAATCTCGGTCACCAGCAACTCACCCCTGACGGGCGCGCGCCACGTTCGAACGGCCGCGCCCGCACCCTCCCCCGAGGCGTCCCCGTCGCCGCAGCAGCTGCCGGGACGCCGTTTTTTTTAGCGGCCCTGCCCGCCTGCGCCGTCCTCCAGCCCGAAGCCCGCCTCGCGCGCCAGTGCGTCGAAGCCGGGGAAGGACGTCGCCACGGTCGCAACATCGTGGATCCGCACTTCGCCAGCGGCCCGCTGGCCTGCAACCGCGAAAGCCATCGCGATGCGGTGGTCGTCATGGCTTTCGACCGTGCTGCCGCCCAGCGGGCCGGGATGGAGGGTGGCGCCATCCGCGGTTTCATCCACGCGCAGGCCCAGCGTGCGCAGGCCGGCGGCCATCACCGCGAGGCGGTCGGATTCCTTGACCCGCAGATCGGCCGCGCCACGCACCACGGTGGGGCCCTCGGCGCAGGCCGCGGCGATGAACAGCGCCGGGAACTCGTCGATCATGTCCGGTACCAGCGCCTCGGGCACCTCGATGCCGCGCAGCGGCGCATGCCGCACCACCAGATCGGCCACCGGTTCACCGCCGTGGATGGCGGCATGTTCCTCGCGGATGTCCGCGCCCATCATCCGCAGCACATGCAGCAGGCCGGTCCGGCGCGGGTTCAACCCAACCTGCCGCAACCGCAATTCGGAACCCGGCACGATGCTGGCCGCGACCAGGAAGAACGCCGCCGAGGAGAAGTCCGCCGGCACCGCCACGTCGGTGGCACGCAGGCGCTGGCCGCCGCGCAGGCGGGCGAAGCCGGGCGAAAAGGCGATGTCCACGCCGAATGCGGAGAGCATCCGTTCGGTGTAGTCGCGGGTGGGGTGCGGCTCGCGCACCACGGTCTCGCCAGCGGCGTACAGCCCGGCCAGCAGCAGCGCCGACTTCACCTGCGCGCTGGCCACTTCCAGCGTGTGGTCGGTGCCGACCAGCGGCTGGCCACCGTGGATGCGCAGCGGCGGCGTGCCGCCGTCCCCGGTATCGATGCGCGCGCCCATCTTCGCCAGCGGCACGGTCACGCGCCGCATCGGGCGCTTCGACAAGGAGGCATCGCCCACCAGCACCGAATCGAACCGCTGCGCCGCCAGCAGGCCCGCCAGCAGGCGCATGCCGGTGCCGGCGTTGCCGCAGTCCAGCGGGCCGTCCGGCGCCCGCAGGCCGTCGATGCCGACGCCGTGCACGATCCGCCGCGACGGCGATGGCGTCTCGATCTGCACGCCCAGCCGCGCGAAGATCGCCGCGGTGGCGCGGGTGTCCTCGCCTTCCAGGAAGCCGTCGATGGTGGAGACGCCGTCGGCCAGCGCCGCGAACATCACCGCCCGGTGCGAGATCGACTTGTCGCCGGGAATCGCCAGCGTCCCGCGCAGCGGCGCGCCCGCGCGCGCCACCCAGTCCTTCGCCCCACTCACGCCAGCACCTCGTCCAGCGCGGCCAGCAGCCGCGCGTTGTCGTCCTGCGTGCCCACGGTGATGCGCAGGCAATCGCCCAGCCCGTAGCCGCCCATCGGGCGCAGGATCACCCCGCGCGCCAGCAGCGCCGCCTCCACGCGCGCGGTGCCATCGCCGAATTCGACCAGCAGGAAATTGGTCTGCGAGGGCGACACCGCCAGCCCGCGCGTGCGCAGCGCGCCGGCCAGCGCCTGCCGCTGCGCGCGGTTGGCATCCAGCGAGGCGGCAAGATGCGCGGCGTCGGCCAGCGACGCCTGCGCCGCCGCCAGTCCTGGCGCATTGACATTGAAGCTCTCCCGCACCCGTTCCATCACCGCGATGCAGTCCGGGTGCGCCAGCGCGTAACCCACCCGCAGGCCCGCCAGCGCATGCGCCTTGCTGAAGGTGCGGGTGACGATCAGGTTCGGATGCTTCGCCAGCAGCGGTAGCGCGCTGGCGTAATCCGGCGCATCGACGAATTCCGCGTAGGCCTCGTCAACCACCACCAGCACCTCCGCCGGCACGGCTTTGAGGAAGGCTTCGAACGCCGCGCCGGAATACCAGGTGCCGGTGGGATTGTTGGGGTTGGCGAGGTACACCAGCCGGGTGCGCGTGGTGATCGCCGCGCGCAGCGCATCGAGGTCATGGCCGCGCGGCATCGCGTGGTCGCGCGGCAAGGCGGGCGCCAGCCGCAGCGTTGCGCCCGCCGCCTGCGCGGCCAGCGCATACACCGCGAAACCGTATTGCGAAGCCACCACCTCGTCGCCCGGCCCGGCGAACACCTGCGCGAACTGCATCAGCAATTCGTGCGAGCCGTTGCCCAGCACGATGCTGGCCACATCGACGCCGTGCCGCGCAGCCAATGCACGCTTGAGATCGCCGCCCAGCGGATCGGGATACACATGCGCGCCGGCCAGCGCGGCGATGGCGGCGCGGACCGCCAGCGGACTGGCGCCGTGGGGGTTCTCGTTGGAGCCCAGCTCCAGCAGCGACTGCGGCGCGGCGCGGCGCAGCGCGACGAGATCGTGGCCGGGATCGTAGGCGCGCAACCCACGGATGCCGGCGTTGGCAAGCGAAGCGAAGTCGATCATGTCAGAGGATCGCCACTGGATAGGAACCCAGCACGCGCACCTCGTCACCGGCGGCGTTGATTTCCGCCAGCGCGTCCTTCAACGGCGACTCCTCGCAGTGGCCGGCCACGTCGATGAAGAACGCGTACTGCCACTTGTGACCGTGCTCGGGCCGCGATTCGATCCGGTTCATGCTGATGCCGCGGCGGGCCAGCGGTTCCAGCACGCCGTACAGCGCGCCAGGGCGGTCGCGGATGAACACCAGCAGCGACGTGCGGTCGTTGCCCGACGGCGGGAACGCCTGCCGGCCGATCACGAGGAAGCGGGTAGTGTTGTCGCTGCGGTCCTCGATCGGGCCGGCAATCTTGCGCAGGCCGTACACCACCGCTGCGGACTCGCCGGCGATGGCTGCCGAATCGTCGGCGTTGCGCGCACGCCGCGCGCCCTCGGCATTGCTGGAGGTCGGGATCTTCTCCACTCCCGGCAGGTTGGTGCGCAACCAGCCACCGGCCTGCGCCAGCGCCTGCGGATGGCCGAAGATGCGCTCCACGTCCTCCAGCCGCCCGCTGCGCGAGAGCAGGTACTGGTGCACGCGCAGCTCCACCTCGCCGCAGATGCGCAGCGGCGAGGTCAGGAACAGGTCCAGGGTCACCTGGATGGTGCCCTGTCCGGAGTTTTCCACCGGCACCACGCCGAAGTCGGCGCTGCCGCTGGCGACCTCCTGGAACACCTCCTCGATGCTGCCCAGCGGCAGGCCGTGCGCGGAATGGCCGAAATGCTTGTAGACCGCCTGCTGGCTGAAGGTGCCCTCCGGGCCGAGGTAGCCGATCTTCAACGGCTCCTGCTGGGCCAGGCAGGCCGACATCACCTCCCGGAACAACCGCACCAGCACGTCGTCGGCCAGCGGGCCGTCGTTGCGGTCCACCACCCGCCGCAGCACCTGCGCCTCGCGCTCGGGACGGTAGTAATCCACCGCGGCCGCCAGCTTGCCCTTGGCCCGGCCGACCTGGTGCGCCCAGTTGGCACGCTCGGCGATCAGCTGCTGGATCTGCAGGTCGATGCCGTCGATCTGCGCACGGACCTGGGCCAGGTCGAGTTTGGGCTCGGCAACAGCCACGGCCTTCTTCGCGGACTTTTTCGCGGGCTTTTCCGCGGCCTTCTGCGCACCCCTTTTCGAAGTGGCTTTCGTCGTGGTCGGGGTTTTCTTAGCCATGGGCCTGCTGGAACTCCCGCATGAAATCGACCAGTGCCTGCACGCCGGCTTCCGGCATGGCGTTGTAGAGCGAGGCGCGCATTCCGCCGAGCACGCGGTGGCCCTTCAGTGCCACCAACCCCGCCTGCTTGGCTTCGTCGAGGAAGACCTTGTCCAGCGCCGGATCGTGCAGGAAGAACGGCACGTTCATGCGCGAACGCGCGCCCGGCGCCACCTCGTTGCGGTAATAGCCGCCGGAGCCGTCGATGGCGGCGTACAGCAGCGCCGCCTTGCGCGCGCTGCGACGGGCGAACTCGGCCACGCCCCCTTCGTCCAGCATCCACTTCACGGTCAGGCCCAGCACATACCAGTTCCAGCTGGGCGGCGTGTTGAGCATCGACTCGGCCTTGGCCTGCGCGGCGTAATCGAAGATCGGCGCGCGCGGCTGGCCGCTGCGTCTCAGCAGGTCGCGGCGCACGATCAGCACGCTGATGCCGACCGGACCCAGGTTCTTCTGCGCGCCGGCGTAGATCGCGCCGAACTTGGCGATATCCAGCGGTTCGGAGGCGATGGATGAACTGAAATCGGCGATCAGTGGCGCATTGCCGGCGTCGGGGATGTCCGGCCACTCGACCCCGTGGATGGTTTCGTTGGCGGTGACGTGGACGTAGGCCGCGTCGGGCGAAAGCTGCCAGTCGGCGCGCGCCGGTACGTCGCGGAAACCGCCGGCCTCGCTGCTGGCGGCGGTGCGGGCGTCCACGCAGTGCGCCGCCTGTTTGAGCGCGGTCTTGCCCCAGTGGCCGCTGATCACGTAGTCGCAAGGCTGGCCGGGCGCGGCGAAGTTCAGCGGCAGCAGCGCCTGCACCGTGGTCGCGCCGCCGGCAGTGAAGATCACCGCGTAGTCGTCGGGGATCGACAACAGGGTGCGCAGGTCGGCCTCGGCCTGTTGCGCCACCTTGATGAACTCCGGGCCGCGGTGGCTGATCTCGAGGATCGACGCGCCGCAGTCGCCGAACTCCAGCATCGTGGCCTGCGCCTGGCGCAACACGGGTTCCGGCAGCATCGCGGGGCCGGGGCTGAAGTTGTAGGCGCGTGACATCGGGGCGGTCCGGTCCGGGAGTGGAACCCGAGTATGCCGCACCGCAACAAGATTGCGACTGCCGTTGCTGCAGAAACCATCCATGATGCTTCCGCATCACGGACGAACGCTGGCGCGGATCAGAACCGTTCCTGCAGCACCCGCTTGATCTCCGCCTCGATCGGATCCTTGAACATCGCGGCCAGGAAGCCGAGCTTGGCGAACACGTGCAGCCCGCCCTCCTCCAGCGCGATATGGCCATCGATGCCGGAGCGCGAGAAATTCAGCATGTCGCCGTCCCAGTCGCAATCGACCTGGAACCGTTCCTGCAGCTTGCGTGCAACCTCCTCCACCGCCTTGCGGGCTTGCGGCTTGGGCAGGGCATGGGCGTGGCGGATATCGATGCGGGACATGGCGATGGTGGCGAAGGGTGTTGCCGCATTCTGCCGCGTGCGGCGGCGCGCGAACAGCCGGGGCACGCGCCGCGCGTGCTAGATTCCGCGGCGATGAACGATCTGCACCTGCGCTTCTGCGATGGCCGCCAGCCCGACCTGCCCCTGGAGCCGGGCGTGCATGCGCTTGGCCGCACGCCCGCCGGGCTCGGCCCGGTGGAAGCCGAAGGGCCCGCGCTGCTGCAGCTCTGCAACGACCGCCGTGGCGTCTGGATGACGGTGAACGAAGGCATGCGCGGCGTCCACGTCAACGGCCGCCCGGTGCAGCAGGTGGCGATGCTGCGCGCCGGCGACAGCATCCACGCCGACGGCAGCGAACTGCTGCTGTACGCGGCCAACGACGACCGCGCCCTGCCGCCGTCCACGCCACCGGTGCGCGATCCGGCCGGCAACCTGCGGATGGTGCTGCGCGGCGTTGGCGGCCCCTACCACGGCCGCTGCATCAGCCTGGACCGCCCGCGCCGTGTCGGCAGCGCGGCGGCTGCGGATCTGCGCATCGAAGGCGCCGGCATCGCCGCCGAGCATGCGCTGCTTGAAGCCGGCAACGGCCTGGCGCTGCTGCGCCACGCCGCCGCCGACGTGCTGGTCAACGGCCGCCCGGTGCGCCAGGCGGTCCTGCACAGCGGCGACCAGATCGTGTTCGGGGTACAGCACCGGTTCGTGCTGGAAGGCCCTCCGCTGCCCGCCCCCGAGCCGCCGCGCACGGCGCCGTCCACCGAGGCCGATGCACCGCCAGCGCCGCCGCG
>JANJSW010000103.1 GCA_024711415.1 Thermomonas sp.
GCGCGCACTGGCCAGCCGCAACTCGCTGTGGCTGTGCGAACACGGCGCAGACGCCGACTGGCGCGCACGGATGCAGGCGGCTCCGTCAGCGGACGGCCTCGACAGCCTTGCAGCGCACCTGCTGGACGCACACCTGCCGCACGCCGTGATCATCGACTGCAGCGCCAGCGACACCGTCGCGCAGCGCTACCCGGACTGGCTGGCCGCCGGCATCCACGTCATCACCCCGAACAAGCAGGCCGGCGCCGGGCCGCTGGAACGCTACGAAGCGATCCGTGCGGCGCAGGCGAAAAGCGGCGCGCGCTTCCGCTACGAGGCCACGGTCGGCGCCGGGCTGCCGGTGATCTCCACCCTGCGCGACCTGCTGGACACCGGCGACGAACTGCTGGCCATCGAGGGCATCTTCTCCGGCACGCTGGCCTGGCTGTTCAACATGTTCGACGGCAGCAAGCCCTTCTCCACGCTGGTGCGCGAGGCGCATGCGCTGGGGTATACCGAACCCGACCCGCGCGACGACCTGTCGGGCACCGACGTGGCGCGCAAGCTGGTGATCCTGGCGCGCGAATCCGGCATGCCGCTCTCGCTGGCCGACGTGCAGGTGGAAAGCCTGGTGCCGGAAGCCCTGCGCGGCGCCGACCGCGACGCCTTCATGGCCGGGCTGGAAACACTGGACGCGCCGATGCGGGCCCGGCTGGATGCCGCCCGCGCCAAGGGCTGCGTGCTGCGATATGTCGCCCGGTTGGAGCGTGATGGCAAGGCATCCGTTGCGCTGCGCGAGCTTCCCGCCGACCATGCCTTCGCCCACCTGCGCCTGACGGACAACTGCGTGTCGTTCACCACCCGCCGCTACTGCGACAACCCACTGGTCGTGCAAGGCCCCGGCGCCGGGCCGGAGGTCACCGCCGCGGGCGTGTTCTCCGACCTGCTGCGGCTGGCCGCAGCGCTGGGAGCCAGGCTGTGAGCGCCGTGCGATACGAGGCGCGGGCGTTCGCACCCGGTTCGGTCGGCAATGTCGGCGTCGGCTTCGACGTACTCGGCCACAGCATCGCCGGCATCGGCGATGTCGCCACCGTGCGCCGCATCGAGGCGCCGACGGTGCGGATCAGTGCCATCCGCGGCGCCGTCACCGACCTGCCGCTGGAGGCCACGCGCAACACGGCCGGAATGGCACTGATCGCCCTGCGCGAGGCGCTGGCGCTGCCGTTCGGCTTCGAGATCGAGATCGACAAGGGCATCCCGCTGGGCTCCGGGCTGGGCGGCTCGGCCGCGTCCTGCGTGGCCGCGCTGGTGGCGGCGAACGCGCTGCTGGAGGTGCCGCTGTCGCCGCACGCCCTGTATCCGCATGCGCTGGCCGGCGACGCCGTCGCCAGCGGCGGCCGCCACGGCGACAACGTCGGGCCGATGCTGCTGGGCGGACTGGTGCTGGCCACCGCGGATCGCCTGACGAAGGTCCACGTGCCGGCCAGCTGGTACGCGGCGGTGGTGCATCCGCACGCCGTGCTGGAAACCCGCCGCGCGCGCGAAGCGCTGGCCGGGGCCTATGCGCTGAGGGAGTTCGTCGCGCAAAGCGCGAACCT
Organism: Thermomonas sp.; assembly: GCA_024711415.1. Classification (GTDB taxonomy): domain Bacteria; phylum Pseudomonadota; class Gammaproteobacteria; order Xanthomonadales; family Xanthomonadaceae; genus Thermomonas. The sequence goes on from JANJSW010000103.1 coordinate 1,578, forward strand.
GGCGCAGGTGCTGCTGGGCTGCGAACGCGGCGACGCGTCGCTGGTGCGGGCCGGCCTTTCGGACGTGCTGGTGGAACCGCGCCGCGCGCCGCTGATCGCGGGTTTCGCGGCAGTGAAGCGGGCCGCACTGGAGGCCGATGCCATGGGCGCCAGCATTTCCGGCGCGGGGCCCAGCGTGTTCGCCTGGTGCGAGGATGAAGCCACCGCACGGCGCGCGGGCGGCGCGATGAGGGCTGCATTCGCCGCCGCCGGCATCGACAGCGACCTGCACCTCACCGCCATCGCCGGACCGGCCGCGCGGGTGCTGGCATGAACGCCTACAGCACACGCGGCAGGGCGCCGGCGGTTTCGATCGCGGATGCCATCGCCGCCGGCCTCGCGCCGGATGGCGGCCTGTACATGCCCGCACCATGGCCGTCGTTCACCGCCGCGCAGTTCGAAGGCGCGGACACGCTGGCCGACGTCGCCACCCGCTTCCTCGCCCCGTTCTTCGCCGACGGCGCGCTGGAATCCGCCCTGCCCCGCATCTGCAGCGACGCGTTCGCCATCGAGCCGCCGCTGGTGGATTTCGGCAAGCGCGGCGACTTCCTGCTGGAGCTGTTCCACGGGCCCACCGCCGCGTTCAAGGACTACGGCGCGGCCTTCCTGGCCGGTTGCCTGGCGGCGCTGCCGCGCGGCGACAAGCCCTTGACGATCGTGGTGGCCACCTCCGGCGACACCGGCGCAGCGGTGGCCGCCGCCTTCGACGGCCGACCCGGGTTCCGCGTCGCCATCCTCTATCCCGATGGCCGCGTCTCCCCGCGGCAGGCGCACCAGCTGGGCTGCTTCGGCGACAACATCCGCGCGTTCCGCGTGGACGGCAGCTTCGACGACTGCCAGCGCCTCGCCAAGACCCTGCTCGCAGATGCCGCCTACCGCGCCGAGGTGCCGCTGGGCTCGGCCAACAGCATCAGCCTGGGCCGGCTGCTGCCGCAGGCGGCCTATTACGCGCACGCCGCCCTGCAGCACTGGCGCAGCACCAGTCGCACGCTGAACTTCGTGGTGCCCACCGGCAACCTCGGCAATGCGCTGGCCTGCCTGCTGGCCAAGCGCATGGGCCTGCCCATCGGCGAGGTGGTACTGGCCAGCAATGCCAATACCGTGCTGCCGGATTTCTTCGCCGGCGGCGACTACGCACCACGGCCCAGCATCGCCACGCTGGCCAACGCGATGGATGTGGGCGCGCCCAGCAACTTCGAGCGCCTGCAATCCCTGTATCCCGACAACGCGGAACTGCGCGCCGCCCTGCGCGCCGAAGCGGTCGGCGATGCGCAGATCCGCGCCGCCATCGTCCGCGTCCGCCACGAGCGCGGCCACATCCTCTGCCCGCACACGGCGTGTGCCGCCGAGGTGCTGGACCGTCTGCGCGCGGGCGGCGCGCAGGGCGACTGGGCCGCCGTCGCCACCGCCCATCCGGCCAAGTTCCCGGAAGTGGTCGAACCACTGTTGGGCGAGACCATCGTCCCGCCACCGGCACTGGCGGCGATGCTGCAGCGGCCCAGCCACGCGCAGGCGCTGGGCAACGATGTGGCGCTGCTGAAGCAACACCTGCGAAACGCGTGAGCACAATCGGCAATGCGACCAATCCATCCGGACGAATCAGCAGAATTGCCGGCGGACTGGCGAATTCCTCCGCGATTGCGATAATGGCCGGTCAAGGCCCCGTAGCTCAGCTGGATAGAGCGTCC
>JANJSW010000111.1 GCA_024711415.1 Thermomonas sp.
TCCGCGAATGTCCTCCGGCATTGGCCATCGGCCAATGCCTCCTCCTTGATTTCGCTCCAGGCAGCGCGCGCGGGAAGGCGGCTGGGGCAAGGCGGCGCTTGTAGTGAGAGCCCCTCCCGCATCGCGGGAGGGTACGTGCGCTGCGGCGTGCGGCTGGCTCAGCCCAGGCTTGCCAGCCACTCGTCGTCGCTGCCCTCGTTGATGTCGGCGAACAGCGGGCTGGAGAAGTAGCGCTCGCCGGTGTCCGGCAGCATCGCCAGCAGCACGCTGCCTTCGGGTGCGGTCTCGGCGATCTGCAGCGCGGTGGCGGCGGTGGCGCCGGCGGAGATGCCGACGAAGATGCCTTCCTCGGCGGCCAGCCGGCGCGAGGTGGCGATGGCGTCCTCGTCGGTGACCGTGCGCAGTTCGTCGAAGGCGCTGCGATTGATGACCTCGGGCACGAAGTCCGGCGTCCAGCCCTGGATCTTGTGCGGCGCCCACGCATCGCCCTTGAGCAGGGCGGCGCCGGCCGGTTCGGTGGCGACGATGCGGGTGTCCGGGCGCGCCAGTTTGAGCACTTCGCCTACGCCGGTGAGGGTGCCGCCGCTGCCCCAGCCGCTGACGAAGACGTCCAGCCGCTTGCCGGCGAAGTCGCGCAGGATTTCCGCCGCGGTGGTCTGGCGGTGGTAGGCGGGGTTGGCCGGGTTGGTGAACTGGCTGGCCCAGAACCAGCCGTGCTTTTCGGCCAGCTCCTTCGCCTTTGCCACCATGCCGGTGCCGCGCGCTGCGGCCGGGGTCAGGATGACCTTGGCGCCGTAGGCGCGCATCGCCTTGCGGCGTTCGATCGAGAAGGTTTCGGTCATCACCGCCACGAATTTGTAGCCGCGCGCGGCGGCGATCATCGCCAGCGCGATGCCGGTGTTGACGGAGGTGGCTTCCACTATCGTGTCGCCGGGCTTGAGCAGGCCGCGGCGCTCGGCGTCGAGGACGATGCCCAGCGCCAGCCGGTCCTTGACCGAGCCGCCGGGGTTGAACGACTCCGCCTTGACATACACCGCTGCGTGCTTCGGTGCGAGGCGGTTGAGGCGGATGATCGGGGTGTTGCCGACGGCGTCGAGGATGCTGTTGTAGATGGTCATTGCGATGGATCCTTGGAATGCGGTGGAAAACGGTCAGGCGGCGCGGGCGAGGGCGTCGGGCGGACATCGCTGGTGTTCGCCGCCCAGCGGCGGGGCGCCGAACCAGTGCAGGCGGGTGGCCAGCGCGGCCACTTCGCCCACCACCACCAGCGCCGGCGCGCGCACGGCATGCGCCGCGGCCAGTTCCGGCAGTTGCGCCAGCGTGCCGGCAACAACCCGCTGTTGCGGGCGGCTGCCGTTCTCCACCAGCGCCACCGGGGTGGATGCTGCGCGGCCATGCGTTAGCAGGTTGTCGCGCAGGCGGGCCAGGCCCTGCACGCCCATGTAGAACACCAGGGTCTGGTGGGGTTTGGCCAGCGCGGGCCAGTCGTGGTCGGCGTCGCCGTCGCGGGCCTGCGCGGTGAGCAGGTGCAGCGACTGCGCATGCGTGCGATGGGTCAGCGGGATGCCGGCGTAGGCGGCGCAGGCGGTGGCGGCGGTGATGCCCGGGACCACTTCGAAGTCGATGCCGGCGTCGCGCAGCGCTTCGAGTTCTTCGCCGCCGCGCCCGAACACGAACGGGTCGCCGCCCTTCAGTCGCACCACCCGGCGTCCGGCGCGGGCATGCGCGATGAGCAGGGCGTGGATGTGCTGCTGGGTGGCGTCGTGGTCGCCGCCGACGCGCTTGCCGACATCGATGCGCGTCGCGTCGCGGCGTGCCAGCGCGAGCACGCCGTCGCTGACCAGCCGGTCGTGCAGAATCACGTCGGCCTCGTTGAGCAGGCGCAGCGCGCGCAGGGTGAGCAGGCCGGGATCGCCCGGGCCGGCGCCGACCAGCGCGACGCGGCCGGCGGCCGGCGGCGGCTTCGATGCCAGCTCCGCTTCCACCGCGCGCCGCGCCGCCACTGCATCGCCACGACGCAGCAGCGACTGCGCCGGGCCGGCCAGCACGCGCTCGAAGAAGGCGCGGCGCTGGCCCAGGTCGGCCAGTTGCATGCGGATGCGCCCACGCAGTTCGCCCAGCAGCCCGGCAAGCTGGCCCAGCGCTTCGTCGATCCGGGTCTCCAGCTGCTCGCGCAGGTGCCGCGCCAGCATCGGCGAGGCGCCGCCGCTGGAGATCGCGACCTGCAGCGGGCCGCGCTGCACGCGCGCGGGCAGCTGGGCGCTGGCGAGTTCGGCATCGTCCACCACATTGATGAACAGACGGCGGGCGTGCGCCGCGGCGGCCACCGCGCGGTTGACCGCGTCGTCATCGGTGGCCGCGATCACCAGCCAGCTGCCGTCGAGCTGCTCGGGCGCGAATGCGGCGGGGATATGCGCCAACCGGTTGCGCTCCGCCAGCGCCGCCAGCGCCGGGATCAGGGTGGGGGCCGCCACCGTGACCGCGGCATCGCTTTCCAGCAGCGCTGCGACCTTGCGCGCGGCCACCTCGCCGCCACCCACCACCAGCACGCGGCGGCCGCGCAGGTCCAGGAACAGGGGGAACAGCGCGGTGCCGGATCGGGACATGCCGACACGCTAGGCGGCATGGCCGGCGCGCGGAAATGGTGGCAGGATGTCTTCTTATGCCTTTGTGGCATAAGCAAGCCGTGGGGATGCGCTCCCGCGCATGTATACTTCATCGCTATATGCAGATGTAGAGATATATAGACGCCGCCATGACCCTGACCCAGCTCCGCTACCTCGTCGCCATCGCCGATTCCGGGTTCAACATCACCCAGGCGGCGG
>JANJSW010000117.1 GCA_024711415.1 Thermomonas sp.
CGACATCGTGGCGATGGCGCCGGATGGGCTGCAGGTCACCCGCGGCTCCGAGAAAATGGCATGCATGTCGCTGGGGCCGCACGGCCTGCTGCGCTGGTATGCCAGCTGCTGCCGCACGCCGCTGGGCAACGTCCCGCGCGACCCGAAGGTGTATTACCTCGGCGTGCCGGTCGCCGCCATCGCGGAACCGGCGGATGCCATCGAAGCCGCATTCGGGCCGGCCGGGCGGATCGCGGTCAACACCGCATCGGCAACTGCGGCAGTGGCATCGTCCCGGCTGGCAAGGCTTGCCGGCACGCTGCGCATCGTCGCCGGGCTGCTTGCCGCGCGCCTGCGCGGTCGCCGCAATACGCTGTTGTTCGACGCCGACGGCCTGCCGTTGCGCGAGCCGCTGGTGCTGGATCGCGCGCAGCGCGAGGCGCTGCCGGCAGACCCTTGAAACCCCGTTTCCGCAACAGGAGCCACCCGATGCACCGCCTCCATGTGCTGATGCTCGCCGCCGCCAGTGCCTTCGGCACCGCGCAGGCGGCCGAACCCGTCGTGCAATCCGCCACCTCGCCGGTGCCCGCCTACGACGCCGCGCTGGCGCAGCGCACCGGCGCCGACGAGCGCGGCATGCGCCGCTACGTGCTGGTGATCCTGCGTACCGGTCCAACCCCGGTGAAGGATGCGGATGCACGCAAGGCCATGTTCGCCGGCCACATGGCCAACATCCAGAGATTGGCGAAGGAGGGCAAGCTGGCGCTGGCCGGGCCCTTCGGTGATGCGACCGGCGACTGGCGCGGCCTGTTCGTGTTCGCCACCGCCGACATCGACGAAGCGAAGGCGCTGGTGGCCACCGACCCGGTGATCCAACAGGGCGAAATGGTGGCCGACTACCACAGCTGGTACGGCTCGGCCGCGACCATGCTGACCGGCGAACTGCACGAAAAGCTGGTGCGCCCGACGCCCTGAGGCAGGGCAGCGCGGCCCCCGCCGCGCTGCATCGATCCGCTTACTTGCCGGCGCGCTTCGTCTTCATCGCCGCCAGTGCCGCCAGCGTTTCCCTGACGTGCAGGTTCGGGTTCATCGAGTCGAAGGCGAAGACGACCTTGCCGTCCTTGCCGATGACGTACGACGTGCGGCTGGACAGGTCCGGCTTCATCGTCATGGTGGCGTCGTAGGACCTGGCGATCTTCGCGCCCTCGTCGGCTGCGACGGGGAACTTGCCGGCGCATTTTTCCGTGTCCTTGGAGAACTCCGCCAGACGCTCGGTATTGCCTGCGGTCACGCCCACCACGCTGGCGCCCTGCGCCTTGAACTTGTCGATCGCCTGCGAGAAGGCGGCGGCCTCGGCGTTGCAGCCCGGGGTGAATGCGGCCGGGAAGAAGTACAGCACCACCGGGCCCTTCGCCAGCGAGGCCTTGAGGTCGAAGGTATAGGGCTGGCCGGCGAGGTAGGCGGGTGCGGTGAATGCCGGCGCCGGGGCACCGGGCTTGAGCGCGGCGAACACCGGGGTCGCGCAGATCAACAGCAGGGCAGAAGCGGCGAGACGGCGCATGGCGGGATCCTGACTATGGGCAACTGCGCCACTGTAGCGCCGTTGCGTCACGGATTCGTGAGCCGCGGACGTGCTCAACCATCGGCTGCCTCGGCGGTGAACACCTGCAGGCGGCCGCGCCCGTTGGCCTTGGCCAGGTACAGCGCGCGGTCGGCGGCTTCCAGCCATGTGCGCAGGTCGCAGGTCCCGGCCGGCGGCGCCGCCAGCCCGATGCTGATCGACGCCCGCAGGCCGGGGGCGCGCGGGAGTTCAAGCGCCTGCACCTGCGCCAGCAGGGAGTCGGCGACGCGCGCGGCCGCGGCGGAGCCCAGAGGCAGCACCACCGCGAATTCGTCGCCACCCAGCCGGCCGGCGTGGCCGCCTGCCGGCAGCGTGGCCAGGATGCAGGAGGCGATCGCGCGCAGCAGGTCGTCGCCGATCTCGTGGCCGTGACGGTCGTTGGTGTCCTTGAAGCGGTCCACATCCACCAGCAGCAGGGTCGCCGGTTGCTCCTGCGGCTGTCGCAGCAGGCCGGAGGCCATCGTCTGCCAATGCGTGCGGCTGCCCAGCCCGGTGAGCGTGTCGAACCGGCTCAGCTTGTCCAGCTGCAGGTTCTGCGCCTGCACGCGGCGCACCAGCTGGTAGCTGCTGGCGGCGACCGCCAAAGTGTGGATGACCATGATCGGCAGGCAGGCCAGCAGCGTGTTCATGCTGGTGGTGATGTCCACCCGGAATCCGTTCAGCAGCCCGGACGCCAGCAGCGCGGCCAGCATCGGCAACAGCGAGCGCCGCCACAGGCCGCGCACGCCGGTGCTGATCTTGTCGGCGGTGGTCACCGACACCAGCATGACCGAAGGCAGCAGGCTGAAGTGCATCAACGGCACCAGCGATGCAGCCAGCGCCGAGTCGATCACCAGGTTCTGCAGCTCGGCGCGGTAGGAATCGCGGCTGCGTGCGGCCAGCCAGTGCGCCAGGTGCGGCCACACGAGGCCGCAGGAAAACGCCCACGTCCAGGCGACGATGCCGGCTTCGCGCTCCTGCAGCACCATGGCGACCGGCAGCAGGCCCAGCCCCATCCCAAGCGTGCGCAGGCGGTAGGTGCGGCGATACAGATCGCCCAGGCGCGTCGCCGCGTCCAGTCCGTCCTGAACCTGTCGTTTGCCGTTGTCGCCCATCATTCCCCCTGCAACGCAGGTGCAAGTGTGAGCGAGGCGTTGCCGCTGCGCCAGCGGAAGCGGTGTATCGTCGGGATTCGACGGCAACAAGGGTGCGCGAAGGAGGCAGGCATGGCCACCGGTTGGGCAGGCGATGGCGCGGTGCAGGAACAGATCGACGCGACCGTGAAGGACGGCATCGCGCGGGCGCGCAGCCGGTTGCCCAGTGGGGCGTCCCTGGAGCGCTGCGAGGAATGCGATGCGCCCATCCCGGAAGGCCGTCGCAAGGCCGTGCCCGGGGTGCGCCTGTGCCTTGCTTGCCAGGAGGCGCAGGATGCCGAAGATGCCGCCTTTGCCGGCTACAACCGCCGTGGCAGCAAGGACAGTCAGCTGCGTTGAGATCGTCCGCGGGCTGCCGCCTTTGCCAACGCGCGTAAACCGGACGCCCGGCGCGAGGCCGGGCGTTGGGTGGTGCGTGACAGGGGCGGATCAGTCGATGTTGAAGGACAGGATCATGCCGAGGATGGCCGGCAGGATCATCGCGCTGCCATTGTCGTAACGCCCGTACTGGCTGCGCCCGTAGTAGCCATCGCGGTAGCCGCGTTCGAAGCCCTGGCGGAAGTACCAGCGGTAGTCGCCCTGGCTGACATAGCGGCCCGGGTAGCCGTAGCTGCCGTCCAGCCAGCCGTAGTTGTTGCGGTAGTCGAACTGCCAGCGGTCCATGCGGTCGGCCTGCCCGGCATACCAGCCTTCGCGGTAGCCATCGCGCACCGCCTCGCGCAGGATCCGGGCGCCGTAGCTGTTGGTGCTGTACCAGCGCCCGCCATAGCTGTAGCGGTAGTTGTACGGGGTGTAGAAGAACGGGTCGCGGTCGTAGTCGAAGCGCTGGCTGTTCCAGCGCGACTGCGCGGCCAGCCAACGCCGCCAGTAGTCCTGCTGGTAGCGGTACTGCGCGTTGCGGCGCTGGCGCTCCAGCTGGTGGCGGTGGCGGTCGTGCTCGCTGCGGCGGCGATGATCGTCGCGCTGCCACTGGGCATGCTGGCGGCGCTGTTCCTCGATCCGGTGGCGCTGCTGCTCGCGCGAAACGCGGCCGTCGCGGTCGTCGTCGTACCGGTCGTTGCGGTCATCACGCCAGTCGCGGCGCGCGTTGCGCTCGCGCGCTTCGGCAATGATCCGCGCCTGCGGGCTGCTGGCCGCGGCTTGCTGGCGCTGCCGATCCTCGGATTCCCGCTGGCGATCGCGCTGTTCGGCAAAACGCTGCCGCTGCTCCAGCTGGCGCTCGTCCACCTGCTGGCGGCGCAGCTCGCGCTGCTCGGCGATCCGCGGTTCGGGCACGCGCGGCCGTTCGACCGGCAGCTGCACGCGTTCACGCTGCTGCCACGGTCCGCGGGAATCCTGCCCGGCCTGCCGCTCGCGCTGCTGGCGGGCCAGTTCGCCCCAGTTCTCGCGGCGTTCGGCATCGGCAGTGGGCGCCGCCTGGTCGGCGGGGCGGAAACGTTCGAGCCGGCGCGGCGCCTCGCTGCGCGGGTTGTTGTGGCGCGGCGGAGCCGGCAGCGCAGCGGGTGCCGCGTCCACAGGATCGGTCTTCTGCAGGCGGCGCTCCCGCCGTTCTGTGCGGCGGTCGTCAGCGTCCTGGGCAGCGGCGGGCAGTACGGCGCCAGTGGCGAGGATCAGCCCCAGCAGGGCGGTGGCCAGCCGGTGCGGATTGCGAATGCGGGTCATGGTGTCGTCTCCCGTGGGCGCGAACCATTCGCCGCCCTCACTTGCAGTTAACGGTTTCCGCGATGAATCGAAGCTGAGGTTTTCCCCTCACCGAAGGGGGCGCCAGCAGGGATTCAGTTTCGCCCCGGTATGACCAAAGACAGGCCCGACGCGGGGCGCGCCGTGCGATGTTAGGCGATCCCCTACCGGAGCCCCTGCATGCCTGCCTACGCCCATGGTTCCGTCCTCGTTCTTGCCGTGGCCGCGGCACTCGCGCCGATGGCCGCGGTCGCGCAGGAGCCGGGATTGACGCAGACCACGGCGGCCACCGGCCTGCCGCGCACGCCCGAACAGCTGGCCTCGGTCATCGAGAAGGCCGAGCTGTCTTTCCGCGTCGATCCCGCGAAGAAGCGGCTGGAAGGCGATGCCACCCTGCACCTGCGGGTTTCGCAGCAGCTGCAGCGGCTGGTGGTGGACCTGGACCGCAACTACGCCATCGAGCGGGTCGAGGTCGACGGCGTGCCCGTGGACGCCGCGCGCTGGCGCAACCCCGAAGGGCGGATGCAGGTGGAACTGCCGCGTCCGCTGGCGGCGGGCGGACAGGCCACCCTGCGGATCCGCTATGGCGGCCAGCCGCACGAGGCGAAGAAGGCGCCGTGGGACGGCGGCATCGTCTGGGCCAAGGCTCCGACCGGCGAGCCGTGGATCGCTACCGCGGTGCAGGGCGAGGGCTGCGACCTGCTGTGGCCGTGCATCGACCATCCGATGGGCAAGCCGTTGGAGGTGGTGCAGCACGTCACCGTGCCGGCACCGCTGGTGGCCGCCGGCAATGGCATCGCCGAAGGCATGGAAGAAAAGGACGGCTGGCGCACCTACCACTGGCGCGCACGAATGCCCGACACCTATGCGATCGCCCTGAACATCGGTCCTTACGAAATGCTGCAGGCCGATTACACCTCACGCTTCGGCAACACCATCCCGCTGCGCTTCTGGTATCTGAAGGGCAACAAGGCCAAGGCCGAAGGCCTGTTCGCGGAGTTCGCGCCGATGCTGGATTTCTTCGAGGAAGTGATCGGTCCGTATCCGTTCGCCGACGAGAAGATGGGCGTGGTCGAAACCCCGCACCTGGGCATGGAGCACCAGACCATCAACGCCTACGGCAACGACTACAAGAAGGCGGAGACCGGCTACGACTGGCTGCTGCAGCACGAATTCGCCCACGAGTGGTTCGGCAACCAGCTGACCAACGTCGACTGGGACGATTTCTGGCTGCACGAAGGCTACGGCACCTACATGCAGCCGCTGTACCTGCAGTGGCTGCGCGGCGACATGGAATACATGGCGGCGCTGATGAAGATGCGCTCGACGTTGATGCTGCGTCACCCGGTAGTCGCCGGCCGCAGCATGGTGGAAAAGGATGTCTCCAGCGCCGATCGCGGCCCCGGCAACGACGTCTATTTCAAGGGTGCGCTGATGCTGCACACCCTGCGCGGGCTGGTTGGCGACGAGGCCTTCCTCCGCGCCACCCGCGAACTGGTCTACGGCACCGATGCGCCGAAGCCGGGCAATTTCCGCCCGCGCTACGCCTCCACTTCGGACTATGTCGCGCTGGTGAATCGCATCACCGGCAAGGACTACGGCTGGTTCTTCGACGTCTACCTGCGTTCGGTGAAGATGCCGGAACTGGTCGCCACCCGCGACGCCGGCGGCCTCGCACTGGTTTGGAAGACCGAAGGCGACAAGCCCTTCCCGATGCCGGTGCAGGTGCGCGTAGGCAAGCGAGTAGTGGAGGTGCCGATGACGGACGGGCGGGGCCGGATCGCGCTTGCGGCGGGCGAGAGCTTCACCCTCGACCCGCACTCGAGGGTGCTGCGCGAGTTGCCGCATATGGCCGAATACCAGAAGGATGCGGCGGCGCGGGCGAAGGCGGTTGCTGCGAAGCGGTA
>JANJSW010000126.1 GCA_024711415.1 Thermomonas sp.
CCGGCTGAGCTATTCGGGCGAGGTCGCGCATTGTATGCGGGTCGTTGCGGTTGGGCAAGCGGTCGCCCGAAAAATCTGCGGTGTCGGCCGGCGGCTGGGACAGGTGCGTGGCTGCCTGCCGCGATGCGGATATTCAGCGCGGGCAGGGAAGCGGCGTCGAAGGCCGCTCGCTGCGCGGCCGGCCGACGTTGTTGACGATGACCCGGGCCAGCACTTCGCCGCGCTGGCTGCAGATGGAGAGCGTCAGGTTGCTGCCGCCGCTGGTGCCGTCGGGCAGGTAGCGCAGTTGCTGGCGTCCGGCGTTGCTGACGATGCGGAGGTGGCGGCTGGTCGGCTCGCGGTCGACCCGCAGGATGTCGTCGTTGGCGTCGACCTGCCGGTTGCCGTCGTGGTCCACGAACAGCAGCCAGCCGGGACTCCAGTCGGTGCCGGCGTCGCAGTCGGCGCCATCGCTGCTGGGGCAGAGCACCGTGCGGCGGCCGCGGTGGACGGCAGCCATGCGGGCCAGCTGCATGTGGGCGACCAGGGCGAACGCGGCGGTGGAGGCGCGGTGGCGCTCCAGCAGCGCACTCATCGGCGACAGCGCGACCCCGGCGACGATGGCCAGGATGGAGGTGGTGGCCAGCAGTTCCACCAGGGTGAATCCGGCAGGGCGTTTCGGCATGGCGGTGCTCCGGCAGGTGGACAAAGCCTGGGCTGACCACGCCTGCGGCGGCATCGGTGCGCGACGAACGGAAGGGTCGGAAAAGTCCGCAGCGGGCGCCGGGACTTTTCCGTCACGGCTGGCGCCGTGGCGCCGGCGTAAACTCATGGGTTGCCTTGTTGCGCGCTGCCCGATGACCCAGTCCGTCCCGTCCGACCTCGACCTGACCACCGCGTCCGCCGGCTTCGAGCTGGTGTCGCCGTATTCGCCCGCGGGCGACCAGCCGCAGGCCATCGAAAAACTCGTCGCCGGTTTCGAAAGCGGGCTGGCCAAGCAGGTGCTGCTGGGCGTGACCGGCTCGGGCAAGACCTACACCGTCGCCAACATGATCCAGCGGGTGCAGAAGCCGACACTGGTGATGGCGCCCAACAAGACCCTCGCGGCGCAGCTGTACGGCGAGTTCAAGGCGTTCTTCCCGCACAACTCGGTGGAGTACTTCGTCAGCTACTACGACTACTACCAGCCGGAAGCCTACGTTCCGTCCAGCGACACCTATATCGAGAAGGACAGCTCGATCAACGACCACATCGAGCAGATGCGGCTGGCAGCGACCAAGGCGCTGCTGTCGCGGCGCGACACGATAGTCGTCGCGTCGGTGTCGGCGATCTACGGCCTCGGCGCGCCGGAGGACTATCTGGCGATGCGGCTGATCCTGTCGCGCGGCGAGCGCATCGACCAGCGGGAGCTGCTGCGCCACCTGACCACCCTGCAGTACTCGCGCAACGAGATGGTGCTGGATCGCGGCACCTTCCGCGTGCGCGGCGAGACGGTCGACGTGTTTCCGGCCGAATCGGACCTGGAGGCGCTGCGGATCGAATTGTTCGACGGCGAGATCGAGCAACTGTCGATGTTCGACCCGTTGACCGGCGAGATTCTGCGCCGCCTGCCGCGCTACGTGGTCTATCCCAAGACCCACTACGCCACCCCGCGCGAGCGCACCCTGAGCGCGGTGGAGACGATCAAGGCCGAGCTGCGCGAGCGACAGGAGCAGCTGTACGCGGCCAACAAGCTGGTCGAAGTGCAGCGCCTGAGCCAGCGCACCCAGTTCGACCTGGAGATGATGGCCGAGGTCGGCTACTGCAACGGCATCGAGAACTACTCCCGCCACCTGACCGGGCGCGCGCCCGGCGAGCCGCCGCCGACCCTGTTCGACTACCTGCCGGCGGACGCGCTGCTGGTGATCGACGAATCGCACGTGACCATCCCGCAGATCGGCGCGATGTACAAGGGCGACCGTTCGCGCAAGGAAACGCTGGTGGAGTTCGGCTTCCGCCTGCCGTCGGCGCTGGACAACCGGCCGCTGAAGTTCGATGAGTGGGAGGCGCGCGCGCCGCGCAGCGTCTACGTCTCGGCCACGCCCGGCCCCTACGAATTGCGTGAGGCCGGCGACGAGATCATCGAGCTGGTGGTGCGCCCTACCGGGCTGGTCGATCCGCCGGTGGAAATCCGCCCGGTGGCCACCCAGGTGGACGACCTGCTGGGCGAGATCCGCGAGCGGGTGGCGCTGGGCGACCGCGTGCTGGTCACCACCCTGACCAAGCGCATGGCCGAGAACCTCACCGAATACCTGTCCGAGCACGACGTGAAGGTGCGCTACCTGCACTCCGACGTGGACACGGTGGAGCGGGTCGAGATCATCCGCGACCTGCGTCTGGGCGTGTTCGACGTGCTGGTGGGCATCAACCTGCTGCGCGAGGGGCTGGACATGCCGGAGGTGTCGCTGGTCGCCATCCTCGACGCCGACAAGGAAGGCTTCCTGCGCAGCACCGGCTCGCTGATCCAGACCATCGGCCGCGCCGCCCGCAACCTGCGTGGCAAGGCGATCCTGTACGCCGACCGGGTCACCAACTCGATGCGCGCCGCGCTGGACGAGACCGACCGCCGGCGCAACCGCCAGCTGGAGCACAACGCCGAGCACGGCATCACCCCGCAATCCGTGCAGCGCGCCGTGCGCGACGTGATGGAGGGCGCGCGCGCCGAACCGGGCGAGCTGAAGGGGCGTGGCAAGACGAAGCGAGTGGCCGAGCCGGAGCAGGAGTACCTGCGGCTGAGCCAGGCCCAGCAGGTCGCGCGGCTCAAGGAGCTGGAGCAGAAGATGCACCAGCATGCCCGCGACCTCGAATTCGAAGACGCCGCCCGCGTCCGCGACCAGATCCGAAGGCTGCGCGAGGCGAGCCTGTAGCGCGCGCGACGGCGCCGATGCGGGTCCGGCGGGGGCGGGGCAACAAAAAGCACCCGGACGCTTGTCGACCCGCAATGTCTCAGGCTACAATTCGCGCCCCTTCGGGCGGTTAGCTCAGCGGTAGAGCACTACCTTGACATGGTAGGGGTCACAGGTTCGAACCCTGTACCGCCCACCACGCTGCAAACGGCGTGGCAACGAAATGGAGACAGGTGGCCCGCGGAAACGCCGGCCGAGCGTGCGACATGGACACTACCGGCGCCCATCGCTGATTCCTGCCGACGCACTCGCGCTCCCTTCAATGTGGATGATCGAAAGGCGCCTCGGCGCCTTTTTCGTTTTGTTCGTTCATCCCTGAACCAAGAGTCCCGCCGCCGCGGCCGGACTTTCCAGAAGAGCAAATCCCATGATCTCGATCACGCTCCCCGACGGCTCCCAGCGCCAGTTCGATGCCCCCGTGTCCGTGCAGGACGTCGCCGCCTCCATCGGCGCCGGCCTAGCCAAGGCCACGCTGGCCGGCAAGGTGGATGATCGGCTGGTCGACGCCAGCCACGTCATCGACCATGACGCGGCGCTGTCCATCATCACCGACAAGTCGCCGGAGGCGCTGGACATCCTCCGCCATTCCACCGCCCACCTGCTGGCGCAGGCCGTGCAGCGCCTGTTCCCGGGTGCGCAGGTCACCATCGGTCCGGTGATCGACAACGGCTTCTATTACGACTTCGCCTTCGAGCGCCCGTTCACGCCGGAAGACCTGCCGGCGATCGAGGCGGAGATGCAGAGGATCGTCAAGGAGGCGCTGCCGGTCAGCCGCAGCGTCAAGTCGCGCGACGACGCGGTGGCCTTCTTCAAGGGCATCGGCGAGGCCTACAAGGCGGAAATCATCGAGTCGATCCCGGCCAGCGAGGCCCTGTCGCTGTATTCGCAGGGCGAGTTCACCGACCTCTGCCGCGGCCCGCACGTGCCGGGCACCGACAAGCTGCGCGCGTTCAAGCTGATGAAGGTGGCCGGCGCCTACTGGCGTGGCGACCACAACAACCAGATGCTCAGCCGCATCTACGGCACCGCCTGGCTGAACGACAAGGACCTCAAGGCCTACCTGCACCAGCTGGAGGAAGCCGAGAAGCGCGACCATCGCAAGATCGCCAAGGTGCAGGACCTGTTCCACCTGCAAGAAGAGGGCCCGGGGCTGGTGTTCTGGCACCCCAAGGGCTGGAGCATCTGGCAGACCGTCGAGCAGTACATGCGCAAGGTCTACCGCGACACCGGCTACGGTGAGGTGCGCTGCCCGCAGATCCTCGACGTGGAGCTGTGGAAGAAGTCCGGCCACTGGGACAACTACCAGGACAACATGTTCTTCACCGAATCGGAGAAGCGCACCTATGCGCTGAAGCCGATGAACTGCCCGGGCCACGTGCAGGTGTTCAACCAGGGCCTGCACAGCTACCGCGACCTGCCGATCCGCTACGGCGAGTTCGGCGCCTGCCACCGCAACGAGCCGTCCGGCGCGCTGCACGGCATCCTGCGCGTGCGCGGCTTCACCCAGGACGATGGCCACGTGTTCTGCACCGAGGGCCAGATCGAATCCGAGGTGCGTGCGTTCCACGCGCAGGCGTTGAAGGTGTATTCCGACTTCGGCTTCAGCGACATCCAGATCAAGATCGCGCTGCGCCCGGATTCGCGGCTGGGCGACGATGCCACCTGGGACAAGGCCGAGGATGCGCTGCGCAACGCCCTGCGGGCCTCCGGCGTGGAATGGGAGGAGTTGCCGGGCGAAGGCGCCTTCTACGGCCCGAAGATCGAGTACCACCTCAAGGACGCGATCGGCCGCACCTGGCAGCTGGGCACCATGCAGGTGGACTTCATGATGCCGGGCAGGCTGGGCGCGGAATACGTGGACGAGCACAGCCAGCGCCGCCATCCGGTGATGCTGCACCGGGCCATCGTCGGATCGATGGAGCGATTCATCGGCATCCTGATCGAACACCACGCCGGCCAGTTCCCGGCCTGGCTGGCCCCGGTGCAGGCAGTTGTGATGAACATCACCGATGCCCAGGCCGATGCCGTCGAGGAGGCGCGGAAAACCCTTGCGAATCAAGGATTCCGGGTGGTTTCCGATTTGCGGAACGAAAAAATCGGCTATAAAATCCGCGAGCACACGCTGCAGCGCGTGCCGTACCTGCTGG
>JANJSW010000232.1 GCA_024711415.1 Thermomonas sp.
CGATGCCGATGCCGCCATCCGCGCGCGCATTCCTGCCGCCGCGCCGCTGCGCATCGCCGCCAGCCGCTCGCACCGCGACGCGCGCACGCAGGCGCTGCTGGATGCGCTGCCGGGCAGCGAGGTCATCGGCTGCGGTTCGTCGCTGAAATTCTGCAAGATCGCCGAAGGCGGGATGGACCTTTACCCGCGATTCGGCCCGACCAGCGAATGGGATACCGCCGCCGGGCAGGCGATCTTGGAAGCTGCCGGCGGTGCGGTGCTCGACGCGCAGGGGCGGCCGTTCCGCTACAACCAGCGCGATACCCTGCTCAACGGCGATTTCGTTGCGCTGGGCGATGTCGCGGTGCGCGCGCGACTGCCGGCATGAGCGACATCGCGGAACTGCTCGCCATCATGGCCAGGCTGCGTGACCCGGACGGCGGCTGCCCGTGGGACCTGCAGCAGGACTTCGCGACCATTGCCCCGTACACCATCGAGGAAGCGTACGAGGTCGCCGACGCCATCGATCGCGGCGACATGGCCGACCTCAGGGACGAGCTGGGCGACCTGCTGCTGCAGGTGGTGTTCCATGCACGGATGGCCGAGGAGGCCGGTGCGTTCGCGTTCGGCGACGTGGTGGCGGCGATCTGCGACAAGATGGTGCGCCGGCATCCGCATGTGTTTGCCGCAGGGACCGCCGAGGCCGTCGGCGACAGTGCCGCGGTGCTGCGCAACTGGGATGCGATCAAGCGCGCGGAGCGCGACGCGAAAGGCGAGGTCGACGCCTCCGCGCTGGCCGGCATCGCGCGCGGCCTGCCGGAGTGGCAGCGCGCGGTGAAATTGCAGCACAAGGCGGCCAAGGTCGGCTTCGACTGGCATAGTCCGGCGCCAGTGCTGGACAAGCTGCGCGAGGAAATCGACGAAGTGCGTGCCGAGTTCGATGCGGTGGCCGCCGATCCGGATGACGCCGCCGCGCGCGACCGGCTGGAGGACGAACTGGGCGACGTGCTGTTCGTCTGTGCCAACCTTGCGCGCCACGCCAAGGTCGACGTGGGCAGCGCGCTGCGCCGCGCCAACGCCAAGTTCGAGCGCCGCTTCCGCGCGATGGAGGCGATGGCGGCAGCCGATGGCGGCCTTGCCGGGCAGTCGCTGGACGCGCAGGATCGCTATTGGGTGCGCGCCAAGCTGGCGGAACGCGATAAGCCTTAGGCCGGCGGATGCCGGGGGAGAAAAACGATGGCGGATTTTTCCAGCTTCCGCGAGTTCTACCCGTTCTATCTGGACGAGCACCGCAACCGCACCTGCCGGCGCCTGCACTTCGTCGGCACCAGCTTCGCGATCGGTTTCATCGTGCTGGCGATCAAGGGCGGCAACCCGTGGTGGTTGCTGGCGGCGCTGCTATCGGGCTATGCGTTTGCCTGGATCGGCCATTTCTTCTTCGAGAAGAACCGTCCGGCCACCTTCAAGCATCCGTTCTATTCGTTCGCCGGCGACTGGGTGATGTACCGGGACATCCTGATCGGCCGCATTCCGTTCTAGCGACACCATCTGGCAGGCGTCCGCGCGGACGGGTGCCGGCCGCGCGGATGCCCGCGCAGGACCCGTCACGCGGACCCCTCTGCGCCTGCGGTCACTCGAGAAAAATCAGCCACGCCGCCGCCACGATCAGCGCGAACCCGGCCCAGTGGTTCCATTTCAGCGGCTGGCCGAGATACCAGGTGGAAAAGCCGACGAACACCAGCAGGGTGATGACTTCCTGCATGCCCTTGAGCTGCGGCGCGCTGTAGACCGCGTTGCCGATGCGGTTGGCTGGCACCATCAGCAGGTATTCGAAGAACGCGATCCCCCAGCTGACCAGGATGACCTTGGGCAGGGCAGTCTCCCGGTATTTCAGGTGGCCATACCAGGCGAAGGTCATGAACACATTGGAAAATACCAGCAGAAGCGGGGCAATCAGGCGGTCGTAGGGCATGCGGGTGGGCGGTGTGCGCGGGAGCGCGCAGATTACGCCTTCACGCGGCTTCGACCTCCGGATCGTCATCGTTTGGCAAGCTAATTCGAGCGAGGCGCGCATGCGCGAACAGGAACAGGCCGGTCTGGTGCTCATCGTGGAGGACAACCGCAACATCTCCGAGATGGTCGGTGAGTACCTCGAAAGTCGTGGTTTCGAGATCGACTATGCGGCCGATGGCCTGGACGGCTATCGGCTGGCATCGGAAAACGTCTATGACGCGATCGTGCTGGACCTGATGCTGCCGAGGCTGGACGGCATCGAGGTGTGCAAGCGATTGCGCGCGGAGGCGCGCAAGGCCACGCCGATCCTGATGCTGACCGCGCGCGATACCCTCGACGACAAGCTCACCGGCCTGTCGTCCGGCGCCGACGACTACCTGACCAAGCCGTTCGCGATCCGCGAGCTGGAAGCGCGGCTGCACGCGCTGATCCGCCGCGACCGCCGCCAGGTGGGATCGGAAGTGCTGCAGGTGGGGGACCTGGTGCTGGATCCGGCGTCGCTGCGGGCCACCCGCGGAGGCATCGAGCTGCAGCTGTCCCCGATCGCCCTGCGCCTGCTGACGATCCTGATGCGCGAGTCGCCGCGGGTGGTCAGCCGGCAGGAGATCGAGCGCGAGATCTGGGGTGACGAATTGCCGGATTCGGACACCCTGCGCAGCCACCTGTACAACCTGCGCAAGGTGATGGACAAGCCGTTCGACCGGCCGCTGCTGCACACCGTGCAGAGCGCCGGCTACCGGCTTGCCGACCTGGCCGACTGACGCCGGTCCATATCCCCATGTCCCTGCCCCTGCCTCGCCCTTCCATGGCCGCCGATCCACCGCCGGATGCGGCCGAGCGCGAGCGCGACTTCACCCGCGACGCCAGCCACGAACTGCGCACGCCGTTGACGGTGATCCGGGTCGCCAGCGACCTGATCGCCCACGACGCGGGCCTGTCCCCGGCCTCGCGGCGTTCGCTGGCGCGCATCCAGGACGCGGTGGCGGGCATGGAGGCGGTGATCGACGCGCTGCTGTTCCTGGCCCGCTGCGAGCAGGCCCCGCTGGGCGTGGACGACGTCGTGGTGCGCGAGGTGGTGGAGCGCGAGATCGACCGCATCCGCCCGGCGCTGCGGCACAAGGCGCTGGCGCTGCGCCTGGAGGTGGAGGCCGAGCCGGTGCTGCATGCGCCGCCGCGGGTGCTGCAGGTGATGCTGGGCAACCTGCTGGCCAATGCGGTGCGGTTCACCGATGCCGGCGAGGTGGTGGTGCGGTTGAAGGAAGGCAGCGTGGAGGTCGAGGATTCCGGCATCGGCATGGACGCCGCCACGCTGGCGCGCGCGTTCGAGCCGTTCTACCGCGGCGAGGGCGAGCAATACGTCGGCTCGGGGCTGGGGCTTTCGATCGCCCATCGGCTGGGCCAGCGCTGCGGTTGGCCGCTGCGGCTGGACAGCACGCCGGGGCAGGGCACCCGTGCCAGCATCATGTTCGGGAAGTCCTGCCGGGACTGACGGCACGGTCGCCGCGCGGGCAGCGCGGTTAGGATGCGCGGCTGTCAACCGGGTGCGCATCCGTGCGTTCCCACCCGTCAATCCCCGCCGACTGCCCCGCATGAACCAGCCCCGTCGTACCCGCAGCACCCTTCCCAAGGCCGGCCTGGCCGTTGCCGCCATCGCGGTGCTGGCCACAGGCTGGTATTTCTGGAGCAAGCGCGGCGCCGCGGACGAGGCCGGTGGCTACCGCACCGAAACCGTCCAGCGCGGCGACATCCGGGTGGCGATCTCGGCCACCGGCACCCTCAGCGCCATCACCACGGTCACCGTGGGCAGCCAGATTTCCGGCCAGGTCACCGACATCCTGGTGGACTTCAATTCGCCGGTGAAGAAGGGCGACGTGCTGGCGCGGATCGATCCGTCCACCTACCAGGCGCAGCTGGAGCAGGGCAACGCGCAGATCGCCAACGCGCAGGCGCAGCTGCGGCAGGCGCAGGCCAGCCTGCACAACGCGACCCTGGACTTCGAACGCAAGCAGTCGCTGTCGGCGCAGAAGCTGATCGCGCGCAGCGACCTCGATCTTTCCCGCGCCGCGCTGGACCAGGCCCGCGCCCAGGTCAATGCCGCGCAGGCGCAGATCCGCCAGCAGACCGCATCGCTGAAGAACACCCAGGTCAACATCGATCGCGCGGTGATCCGCTCGCCGGTCGATGGCGTGGTGCTGACCCGCAAGATCGAGCCGGGCCAGACCGTGGCCGCCAGCTTCTCGGCACCGGAGCTGTTCACCATCGCCGAAGACCTGTCGAAGATGAAGATCGAGCTGGCGGTCGACGAATCCGACATCGGCCAGGTCCGCACCGGCCAGATCGTCGGCTTCACCGCCGATGCCTTTCCCGACCGCCGCTTCAAGGGCGTGGTGGAGCAGGTGCGGCTGGCCGCCACCACCACCAACAACGTGGTCACCTACCCGGTGGTTGTGACCGTGGACAACAGCGACGGCACCCTGCTGCCGGGCCTGACCGTGAACGCGGAGATCGAGGTCAGCAAGCGCGAAGGCGTGCTGCGGATCGGCAACGCCGCATTGCGCTTCAAGCCGGCCGAAGGTTCGCCGCTGGCCGAGCTGCAGCTGCAGGGCGCAGCTGCGGGCGCGAACGGCGGCAATGGCGTCAACCGCGGTCCGGGGATGGGCGAGGACCTGCAGGCGCTGGCCGGTTCGCTGGGGTTGAACGCACGGCAGCAGGCCGCGTTCGACGCCGCGCTGGAGGAAATGCAGAAGCGCCAGGCCGAGCGCATGGCGCAGGCACGCGCGCAGCAGGGTGCGCAGGGCCAGCAGCAGGGCGGCAACCGCTTGTTCGGCGGTGGTGGCATGCGCATGGGCGGCGGCAACGGTGGCGCCAACCCGGCGCTGCTGGCGCAGATGCGTGCGCGCATGCGCGACCGCATGAACCAGCAGTTCGGGGCGTTCGTATCCACCCTCGACGATGCCCAGCGCGGCAAATGGAATGCCGGCCTGGAGGCCCAGCTCAGCGCCAAGCGCGTGCTGGCGTACAAGCTGGCCGGCGGCAAGCCGCAGCCGGTGATGCTCAAGGTCAGCGCCAGCGACGGCAGCAGCACCGAGATCTCCGGCCGCGACATCAAGGAAGGCGACCTGATCATCTCCGGCGAGCGTTCGGCGGCGGAGAGCAAGTGATGGTGGCCCCGGAGGCGGTCCCGGTCATCCTCACCCGTGGCCTGGGCAAGGTGTACTCGGCCGGCACCGAGGCCGAGGTGGTGGCGCTGCGCGGGGTGGACATGCGCATCGACCGCGGCGAGTTCGTCGCGATCATGGGGCCGTCCGGCTCCGGCAAGTCC
>JANJSW010000132.1 GCA_024711415.1 Thermomonas sp.
GGCAAGGGCAATAACGGCAAGGGCAACGTCAAGGGTCGAGATAACCACAGAAGCTGGTGGCGCGTGCGGTTGCGTTGTACCGCCTGCGCTGGCCGGTTGCCCCTGCAGCGAATGTCCCCCGGCAGCGGTGCCCGCTGCCTCCTCCTTGATTTCGCCGCAGGGCATGTCTGCCCGCGCTCACGCCGCCGTGTCGCCTGCGGTCACTTGCCACGCAAGCGGTACAACGCAACCGCCCGCGCCACCAGCTTCAGTGGTGATCGCGACCTTTGCCGTTGCCCTTGCCGTTATTGCCCTTGCCGTTTCCATGGCCATTGCCGCGGTCGTGGTCGCTCGCGCCGTTGTGCATCTTGCCCGGCTTGTTGCCATGGCCCTTGCCGCGGTTCGGGTAGGCACGCCGCAGGTCGTCGTCGAGCGAGATCGGACGCGACCAACGATCGTAGGTCGGCACGAAACCGCGCTTCAGCCGGTGGAATTCCGCCGAACCCGGCTTGATGCCCATTCGCTTGGCGACCACGCCCCAACCCTGCCCGCGATTGGCCCGCCATTCGTCGGCGACATAGCGGCACGGGCGGTTGATGATCTGGGCGATGGCGCAGGCGTAGTAGACGTCGCCGGGCGCCCAGCGCTGGTTGACCAGCAGATCGGTGACCAGATCCCGCGGCGCGCCGTGGTAGCGCACCATCTCGTCGATGAAGGGATCGCGGTAGCTGTAGCCGTAGCGGTTGATGTCCGCCAGCTGCGTGTCCACCCAGACATCGCCGCTGCGCGGATTCCAGTTCAGGCTGAGGGTCTGCGCGCTCGCGCTGCCCGCACCTGCTGCAAGCGCGGCGGCCAGGGTGAGCGAGGACATCAGGCGAATGCGTCGCATGGGAAGCTCCTTGGCGATGCCGGTCGTGCCGGCGTGGTTCCAGTGTCTATCGTGGCGGTGAACGCGCTATGAAAGCACGCCGACGCAGGCCGGCGCCGTTCAGGAATCGCTGCCGAAGCCGGCCTTGTGCAGCTCGTGCCGGGCCTGGTCGAAACCCTGCGCCGGCACGAAATCGCTGTCGCGGCTGCTCAGCTCCACCCAGCGCTCCAGAATCGTCTCCGCGCTGGCCGCATCGCCCAGATGGATGCCCTGGGTCAGCGCGACATAGGCCAGTTCGAAGCCGCCGGCACCGGCGCTGAGGATGGCGCGGTTGGGCGCGTTCTCGGCCACCAGCGCCAGCACCGCCGGGCTGACCAGTTCCGGCTTGAACCGGGCCAGCTGCTCGGGCGGCAGGATCCCTTCCATCATCCGGGTGGCGCCGGTGGGCGCCAGGCAGTTGATCCGGATGTCGTGCTTGGCACCTTCGATGCCGAGCGTCTGCATCAGCCCCACCAGCCCCATCTTGGCTGCCGCGTAATTGGCCTGGCCGAAGTTGCCGTACAGCCCGCTGCACGAAGTGGTCATCACGATGCGGCCGTAATTGCGTTCGCGCATCGCGTTCCACACCGCCTTGGTGCAGTTGGCCGCGCCCATCAGGTGCACTTCCAGCACCAGCCGGAAATCGGCCAGCTCCATCTTGGCGAAACTCTTGTCGCGCAGGATGCCGGCATTGTTGACCAGGATATCGATGCTGCCCCAGTCGGCCAGCGTCGCGTCGGCCATCGCCCGCACCGCCTCGGCATCGACCACCGAACACTTCGCCGCGCGCGCCTGTCCGCCGGCGGCGCGGATTTCCTCCACCACCGCATCGGCGCCATCGCCAAGATCATTCACCACCACCTTCGCACCGCGCTGCGCCAGCAGCAGCGCATGCGCGCGCCCCAGGCCGCCGCCCGCACCGGTCACGATGGCGGTGCGGCCAGTCAAATCGATCATGCATCCACTCCCTTGGTTTGTTCTCCCGTCGACGCCAGCGCGTCGAGCTCCATCACTGCCTGCGCCAGCCGGTCGATGGCGGCGACTTCACGCATCCGCACGCGCCCGGGAATGGGCGGCACTTCGGCTTCATGCACCCAGGTCCGATGATAGGGCACGTGCACGCCCCATCCGCCCAGCTCCAGTACCGGCGCGATATCCGAGCGCAGCGAATTGCCCACCATCAGGAAGTTGCGCGCGGGCACGCCGAACTCCTCCAGCAACCGCGCATAGGTGGCCGGGTCCTTCTCGCTGACGATCTCGATGCGCCGGAACAGGTCGGCCAGGCCCGACTGCCGGACCTTGGCTTCCTGGTGGAACAGATCGCCCTTGGTGATCAGCACCACCGGATGCCGCGCCGCCACCGCCTCCACCGCTTCGCGCACGCCGTCCAGCAGCTCCACCGGGTGCCGCAGCAGCTCCTTGGCCAGCGCGACGATGCGCTTGATGTCGGTGGCGGCGATGCGCTCGTCGGTGATCTCCACCGCGGCCTCCACCATCGACAACGCCATGCCCTTCACGCCGTAGCCGAAGAAGGCGATGTTGCGCGCCTCGTACCCGTACAGGCGGCGGCCGACGTCGGCCAGGTCGACGTAGCGGGAGATGATCCGCTCGAACTGCGCCTGCGCTTCGTCGAAATAATCCTGGCTACGCCAGAGGGTGTCGTCGGCATCGAAACCGACCAGGGCGATGCCGCCGCGGGATGCGTTTTCCATCGCCGCATTCTACGAGCCCGCCCCGGCAGGCAGAATGACGCACCTCCCGTTTCCGCAGCCTGCCATGACCGACTGGCCCCGCCTGATCCGCGACATCCACGACTTCCCCCGCCCCGGCGTGCTGTTCAAGGACATCATGCCGATGCTGGCCGATGCCGATGCCTTCGCCGCGGTGATCGACGCGCTGGCCGCGCCCTGGCGCGACGTGCCCATCGATGCGGTGATGGCGATCGAGTCGCGTGGCTTCCTGTTCGGCGCGCCGCTGGCGCGCGCCCTTGGCACCGGACTGGTGCCGCTGCGCAAGCCGGGCAAGCTGCCCGGCCCGGTGCTGGAGGCCAGCTACGCGCTGGAGTACGGGCAGGACACGCTGCAAGTGCAGGCCGGCGTGGTGGCGAG
>JANJSW010000170.1 GCA_024711415.1 Thermomonas sp.
AGGCGATGGCCGCGCTGGAGTTCGCCACCGCCCACCACGTGCTGCCGATGGTGGCCAGCGCGCGCGGCATCCGCGAGGCGATCGCACACAGTTACGACCTGGCCGAGGACCGCGAAACCGTGCGCCAGCTTGGCCTGGACCCGCATGCGGCGGTCATCGAAAGCGAGGCCGAGGCCAACCGGCTGGCGCGCGAGCAGCCGGTCGTGCGGCTGGTGCACGGCCTGATCGCCGACGCGGTGGCGCGCCGCGCTTCCGACATCCACCTGCGTCCGGGCGAACACGACACCGACGTGCTGTTCCGCATCGACGACGAGCTGGTGCCGGTGCGCAGCCTGATGCGCGCCTTGCACCCGGCCGCGATCAGCCGGGTCAAAGTGCTGGGCGCGATGAATCTGGCCGAACACCGGCTGCCGCAGGACGGCCGCACCAGCTTCATCCTCGACAACGGCAGCAAGGTCGACCTGCGCATCTCGGTGCTGCCGACGGTGAACGGCGAAAGCGCGGTGGTGCGCCTGCTGGACCCGCGCGAGGGCCTGTGGAACCTCGACCAGCTGGGCCTGAGCGAGGCCGACAAGCTGCGCGTGGACGACGTGATGACGCGCAGCCACGGCATGTTCCTGACCACCGGGCCCACCGGCTGCGGCAAGTCCACCACCCTGTACGCGATGCTGCTGGAGATGCGCAAGCAGCGCATCAACATTCTCACCATTGAGGACCCGGTGGAGTTCCACATCGCCGAGATCCAGCAGATGCAGGTCAACCGCGCGGCCGGCTTCACCTTCGCCAGCGCGATGCGCAACTTCCTGCGCCACGACCCCGACGTGATCATGGTGGGCGAGATCCGCGACCGTGAGACCGCCGGCATCGCGGTGGAAAGCGCGCTCACCGGCCACCTGATGCTGAGCACCCTGCACACCAACACCGCCGCGACCACGGTCACCCGCCTGCTGGACCTGGGCGTGGAGCCCTACCTGCTGCGCGCCAGCCTGCTGGCGGTGATGTCGCAGCGGCTGGTGCGGATCACCTGCCCGCATTGTCGCGAGGTCGAGCAGGTGCCCGCGCGCATCCGCGAGGCGCTGGGCGTGGGCGCCGACGAAGTCTTCCACGCCGGCCGTGGCTGCGCCCACTGCGAGGGGCTGGGCGTGCACGGCCGGCGCGCGGTCTACGAGCTGCTGGTGATGAGTCCGCGCCTGCGCGAACTGGTGGTGCCCGGCGCCGAGGCCGACAGCATCCACCGTGTGGCGGTGGAGGAAGGCATGGTGCCGATCACCCAGGCCGCGGTGGCGCTGGCGCGCAGCGGCGAGATCTCGCTGTCGGAGGCGTGGCGGGTGCGCGCGGACTGAACGCGCCTGCGTGCGACACTGCGCGCATGCACATCGACACCGTTTCCTTCCGCGGCGCGCGCTGCATCCGCCTCCAGACCCAAGGCGCCACTGCACTGGTTTCCCTGCACGGTGCACAGGTGCTGTCGTGGATGCCGGCCGATGGCCGTGAGCGCCTGTTCCTGTCCGAACGCGCCGTGTTCGACGGCAGCGCCGCGATTCGCGGCGGCATCCCGGTGATCTTTCCGCAGTTCGGCGAGCGCGGCGCGGGCCATCGGCACGGCTTCGCCCGCAACCGCGCGTGGACGTTCGCGGGCGTGGAAAACAATGCAGCCGTGTTCACGTTGGCCGGCGACGGCAGCAACGCCGACAGGCCGTACCCCTTCCTCGTCCGCCTGCGCATCGGCCTGACTGCCGCGCGGCTGACGGTGGCGCTGGAGATCGACAACACCGGTGCCGCGGCCTTCGCCTTCACCGCCGCCCTGCACACTTACCTGCGCGTGGACGACATCGCCGGTGTTGCCCTCGAAGGCCTGCAGGGCTGCGATTTCGAAGACAGCGCGGCCGGCGGCACCCTGCATCGCCAGCACGATTACGAAGTCACGTTCGATGGCGAGACCGACCGCATCTACAACGACGTGGTCGCGCCGCTGGCGCTGCTGGATGGTGCGCACCGGCTCGACATCGAGCAGGACGGCTTCGGCGACGTGGTGGTGTGGAATCCGGGTGAGCAGCTGTGCGCGCGCATCGCCGATCTTGCCCCCGATGATTGGCGGCACTTCGCCTGCGTCGAGGCCGCGCAGGCGCTGCAGCCGGTGGTGCTGGGGCCTGGCGAAAGCTGGCGCGGCAGCCAGTTGCTCGGCTAGAAACCAGAACGCCCCGCATCACTGCGGGGCGTTCCCTTTGCATCATTACGCGACGGCTTAACTGGGGAACCGGAAAGATCTCTGGAAAGTTCTGGTGCTCCTGGCTGTTGCTGTTTGTTCCTGCTGTCTCGTGGCTACTAGCGTCCATTGTGGACATTCGAAGCGCAATGGAAGACTTCCCTAGGCTTCTCGTTGCCCTATCGCATTCGCATTGACAGATCGTCATGCTTGGGCCGAAGTGTTCAATTGGTCAAGCTGGTTGATTGAGAAGAGAAAACTATGTCGATCACACGGCTCTCAACTTTGGTCGATGCGTACGAGCAACTTGAAGCTGAACTACACAATCGTCGTCTGGAAGTATGGGATGAATTGGTGAGAGTAGACCCGAAGCTCGCCTCAGAGATTTTTGACTTATTTGTCACAAAGGATGCTGCCGCCATATGGGCGACTAGATCGCAGAGCGGAGATCACGCGTCC
>JANJSW010000194.1 GCA_024711415.1 Thermomonas sp.
AAGGCACTCCATCAACCGCATCCCGGTGCCGTACAGCAGGCTGGCCATCAGCCAGGTGCGTCCTTCCATCATCGACAGCAGGCGCCGCACCTCCTCGATCGACAACACCGTGGGCAACCGGCGCGGCCGCTTCGCCCGCAGCACCGATGCCATCCACGGCAGATCCACCCGCAACACCTCGCGGTAAAGGAACAGCAGTGCCGACAACGCCTGGTTCTGGGTGCTGGCCGCCACGTTGCGCTCCGTGGCCAGCCGACTCAGAAAGGCCTCCACCTCCGCACCACCCAATTGGCGCGGGTGCCGGCGCCCATTCGCCAAAATGAACTGCCGGATCCATCCCAGATACGCTTGTTCCGTACGCAAGCTGTAGTGTTTTGCACGGATCCTGCGGCGAACGACCTCCATCAAGCGGACTTTCCCGCCCTCCGCTGCACCGCTTGCTACAGCCCGTTTATCAGGCACTTGTTCCATTACGCCCCCGAACCCGCTCCATATACGAACAGGTTCAGCATTCATCGCACTGCCGCATAGCAGGCAAGGGATTGTATTCGCGTAGGAATTCGCCTTGACCGACCTTACCCGACCGCGCAAGATCCCGTCCTATACCCCGCTATTGGGGTCTACTCAGGTGTTAGGGCTCATGACCAACATTCACGGAGGCTTGAAGGTGTCTCATCGGCTGTTCTCACTGCCAGCGTTTGCCGCTGCGCTCTACTTTTTGCTCAAAGCGTGGAACGCCTCGTCCCTTCAGCATGGACTCCTCGGTGTCGGGCTGCTTTTGGCCGGTGCTTTTGCGTTCCGTCACAACTTGCTCGACACGTCCGCGCGGGCAAATAGCGCCAAGAATATCGGCTTGCCTTGGATGGCCGTACTTTTCGTATCAGTTCTCCTCATTCTCGGCGCAGCGGTGGTAGCCATCGCCGCATGAGCCCTAACAATTCGTCCAAGCCGACGCCGCTTCGCGGCGCGGCTTAACTCAGGTGTTAGCTGCCCATGAAGATATTCGCTCTTTCGCTGCTTCTGCCATTGATTCCCTTAAGCGTATCCGGCAAGTGCCCGGCGACTGGATACGTAGCTACAGGGAAGATCGCTCTCGAGAATGGAAAACCCGCGGTGGGGGCCACAGTGGGAATCTCGTGGATTGAAGCGAATGAGCCAGCCGGCCCCGCCATAGGCATCACGGACTCTCAAGGCAAGTACAAGATCCGCATTCCGTTTCATGTGTACTCGGGAGAGAGCGCACAGGGTGACATTTGTACCGGCAGGCTTTCAAAGCTCTCCATCATGGCCTATACAAAGAACATGCAGTCGTTCAGCACCGTTCAACAAGTACAAATTGGCGCTGACGGCATCATCAAACTTGGCACAGTCCCAATTCTCTTCGCAAGAGCAGGTCAATAGTCGCAGCTAACAATTCGTCCAAGCCGACGCCGCTTCGCGGCGCGGCTTAACTCAGCAACTGTCTTGTGATCCTGCCTTTCAGGCCAGGAGCTTGCCCTCAGCACGCAGCTCATCCCGGCGCCGTGCATTGACGATTCCAAGCAGTTTGCGCATGCAGGCCACCAGCGCCACCTTGCCCAGTTTTCCGCGGGCACGCAGCTGCTGGTAGTGCGCTTTCATCAATGGGTCCCATCGCACGGCCGACAGGGTTGCCATGTACAGGGCCACCCGCACCGGCGCCCGCCCGCCGTGGATCCGGCGCTTTCCTTGTCCTTGGCCACTATCGCGATTCATCGGCGCCACACCCACCAGCTTCGCAATCTCGCGCCGGCTCAGCTCGCCCAGCTCGGGCAGCAACGCCAGCATGCTCGCCTGGAAGACCGGCCCCAATCCCTTGCTGGAACATACGGCCGGGGTAGCGTGCTGTTTGATCAGTCCGTTGATCGCTTGTTCCACTGCCTTCAGCTCGCGGGCGAGCGCGGCGATGGTGCGCAGCGTCAGAGTTCGCACTGCGGATGGGGCCATCGCAGCTTGTTGCTTCTGGGCTTGCAATGTCATGACGATCTGGCCGCGACGGCGCAGCCAATCGCGCAGCTCCCGTTGCCACGCCTGCGGCGCCACGTGGGGACGAAGCCGGTCAACCAGCAGTCGCGCCATCAGTGCCAGCAGGCGGGCATCGATCGCATCCGTCTTGGCCAGCTCACCGGTCGCCCTGGCGAAGTTGCGCGCCTGCCGTGGGTTGACCCGGCAGATCCACAGGCCCGCATCGCAACAGGCCTCGAGCACCGGCTCTTCATAACCGCCAGTGGCCTCCACCACGATGCGTGGCGCCTCGAGACCCCCCAACCATTTCACGAGCTTCGTTATGCCGCTGCGGGTGTTCGCGTATCGCGTGACGCCTTGGCGTCCTTCCACCGCAACGTCCAGATGGGTCTTGCCCACATCGATCCCGACTGCCGCCATGCCCGTTCTCCGCTACAGTTGAGTGGCCGAGAGCATCGCGCCCGAGGCCCACGCTTATCAGTTCGAGGGAAACCTCGATCAACTGTTCGGGCGCAGGGCGCGAGATCCGGCGTGCGGCCCCTGCTGAATTACGGTGGTGCTGACACCGAGGCGTTATCGGGCACGCAC
>JANJSW010000195.1 GCA_024711415.1 Thermomonas sp.
TGCGGCGCTGGCGCGCGCTGCGGCCGAGGGCAATGATTTCGTGGTCGGCCCGCTGGGCCGCGACGAGGTCGACGCGGTGTTCGCCGGCGAGCCGGCGCTGCCGCTGCTGGCACTCAATCGCGGCGACCGCGCACCGGCACCGGGCAGCGCAGCGTTCTCGCTGTCGCCGGAAGACGAAGGCATCAGCCTTGCGCAGTACCTGATCGAGGAACGCGGCAGCAAGCGCGTGCTGCTGGTCGCCGGCAGCGACGACACCCAGCGGCGCACCGCCGATGTCGCGCGCAAGCAGCTGGAAAGCCGCGGCGTGCGCGTCGTCGCCCGCCTCGGCGTCAGCGAGCAGATGGACGGCGCGCTGCGCCAGCTAGCACAGAACGAGGCACCCGACGCGGTGCTGCTGGTGCTGAAGGGGCCGCAGGCACGGATCGTGGCGCCGCAGCTGGCGCTGGCCGGCATGGCCGGACTGCCGCGGGTGGCCGCCTCGCAGATCGTCTCCGGCACCGGCAAGGCGGCCGAGGACGCGGCGCTGGACGGCATCGTCTTCCCCACCGAGCCGTGGCTGGTGCAGCGCGTGGACGGCCTGCCCTCGCAGGCCAGCGCCGCCGCTCGCGTGAACACCGCCAAGGGCCCGGCGGCGCGGCTGTTCGCCTTCGGCCTGGATGCGTGGCGGCTGACCGGTTACCTGGAGCACCTGGCGCTGACCAACAGCGGCATCGTCGGCGCCACCGGGCGGCTGCGCCTGGACGGTTTCGGCAACGTGCTGCGCCGGCCCGGCTGGACGCGCTTCGTCGGCGGCGAGCCGGTGCCGCTGGCCGATGGCGCGCGCTGAGCCGGATCGACGCGCCCGCGGCGATGCGGTGGAAACCGCGGCGCTGGCGCTCCTTGAAGCAAACGGCCTGCGCCTGCTGGCGCGCAACGCCAGCGCACGCGGTGGCGAACTGGACCTGGTGATGGCAGACGGCGCTGCCGTGGTGTTCGTGGAAGTGCGCTATCGCAGCAGCGCCGCGTTCGGCGGCGGCGCGGCCTCGGTGGATGCCGGCAAGCGCCGCAAACTGGTGCGCGCGGCGCAGGCCTGGCTGCTGCGGCATCCGCGCCATGCCGACGCCCCCTGCCGCTTCGATGTGGTCGCTGCCAGCGGCGATCCGGCCGCGCCGGCCTTCGACTGGCTGCGCGACGCCTTCCGCGCCGACGACTGCTGAACCGCATGACCCTGCCCGCCACCCTCGTTGCCGAACTGTCCGCGCTGCTGGGCGAAGGCTGGCGCACCGACGAAGCCACCCGCGCAGCCAACGGCGGCGACGATTCGCGCCGCCACGCCCTGCCCGACGCGGTGGCGCTGCCGCGCACGCGCGAGCAAGTGGTGGCGCTGGCGCGCGCCTGCCGCAGGCATAGCGTGCCCCTCGTCGCCCGCGGCGCCGGCACCGCGACCACCGGCGCGGCGGTGCCGACGCAGGGCGGCATCGTGGTGTCGTTCGCGCGCATGCACCGCATCCTCGAGGTCCGCGCCGCCGACCGCTGCGCGGTGGTCGAACCCGGCCTGCGCAATGGCGAGCTGCAGGCCGCCCTGCAGCCCCACGGCCTGTTCTGGCCGCCGGATCCGTCCAGCTTCGAGAGCTGCACCGTCGGCGGCAACCTCGCCACCAATGCCGGCGGCCCGCGCGCGGTGAAATACGGTGCCACCCGCGACAATGTGCTGGGACTGGTGGCCGTCACCGGCGCCGGCGAGCTGATCCGCGTCGGCGGCGCCTACACCAAGTGCTCCTCCGGCTTCGACCTCACCCGGCTGCTGGTGGGCAGCGAGGGCACGCTGGCGCTGATCGTGGAGGCGACCCTGAAGCTCGCACCGCGCCCGCAGGCGCAGGCCGGCCTGCGCGCGTTCTACCGCGACGCCGCCAGCGCGGCCGCCGCGGTATCGCGGCTGATGGCGCAGCCGGTGGTGCCGGCGATGCTGGAATTCATGGACCGCCGCAGCCTCGACCTGCTGCGCCGCAACGGCAGCGACGTGCCGGAGGCCGGCGCGATGCTGCTGGTGGAAGCCGACGGCAGCTTCGACGCGCTACCCGACATCCTCGCCGCACTCGGCGCAGCCGCCGAGGGCGACGGCCTGCTCGACATGGACGTGGCGCAGGATGGCATCGCCCGCGACAAACTCTGGGCGGCGCGGCGCGCGCTGTCACCGGCGCTGCGCACGATTGCCCCGGGCAAGATCAATGAGGACGTGGTGGTGCCGGTCTCGCGCATCCCCGAGCTGGTGGCAGGGGTCGAAGCGCTGGCGGACGAATTCGGCCTGCCCATCGTCACCTTCGGCCACGCCGGCAACGGCAACCTGCACGTCAACATCCTCTACCACCCCGACGATGCCGACGAATCAGTCCGCGCGCAGGCGGCGCTGCCGCGCATCTTCGAACTCGCGCTGGCGCTGGGCGGCGCGCTGTCCGGCGAACACGGCATCGGCCTGTCGAAACGCGGGTTCATGGCCGGCGCCTTCGATACCGCCACGCTGGAAACGATGCGCGCGGTGAAGCTGGCGCTCGACCCGGACGGCATCCTCAATCCGGGCAAGCTGTTGCCCGAGTGAATCAGGCGAAGTGCTGGTAGCCGCCGGCACCGGCCGCCACGCCATCGCAGCGCACGCCCGTACCCGCAGTGATGCTGCCGATGCAGGTGAGCGGCAGCGCCAACGTGGCCGACAGCTGTCGCAACGCCTCGCGCTGCGCCGGTGCCGCGGTGAAGCACAGCTCGTAATCGTCGCCTCCCGCGGCCTGCAGGTTGCGCCGTGTTTCGATATCGAATGCAGCGCGCAGCGCGGCGCTCGCCGGCAACGCCTCGACATCGACCTCCGCGCCGACGCCGCTGGCGCGGCAGATGTGGGCAAGGTCGGCCAGCAGGCCGTCGCTGACGTCGATGCAGCTGCTGGCGATCCCGCGCAGCGCGCGGCCCAGCGCCACCCGCGGGCTGGGCCGGTCCAGCCGCGCCTGCAGGGCCGGCGACATCGCCGCGCCGGCCTGCCACTGCCGCAGCGCGCCGGCGGCATCGCCCAGCGTGCCGCTGACCCAGATGTCATCGCCCACCCGCGCGCCGTCCCGGCGCAGCGCCCGGCCGGGCTCGACCAGGCCGTGCGCGGTGAGCGCGATCGACAGCGGGCCGCGGGTGGTGTCGCCGCCGACGAGAGCGAAGCCGTGCTGCGCGGCCAGCGCGAAGAAACCGTCGAAGAAACCATCGACGAACGCGGCGTCAGCTTCCGGCAGCGACAGCGACAGCGTGCCCCAGGCCGGCTGCGCGCCCATCGCGGCAAGATCGGACAGGTTCACCGCCAGCGCCTTCCAGCCGATGTCGGCGGGCGCGGTCTCGGGCGGGAAATGCACGCCCGCGTTGAGCGCGTCCATGGT
>JANJSW010000212.1 GCA_024711415.1 Thermomonas sp.
CGGCGGCGAGCTGCGCGCCACCGGCGCGCTCGACGTCGGTGGCCGCTACCGCGCCTACGGCCAGGACCTGCGCATCACCCGCGGACGCCTGCTGTGGTCGAACACCCGCGCCGGCGACCCGCTGCTGGACATCCGCGCGCAGCGCGAGATCGGCGCGGTCACCGCCGGCGTGCAGGTCAACGGCCGCGCCTCCGCGCCGGTGGCCAGCGTCTGGTCGAACCCGGCGATGAGCCAGTCGGAAGCGCTGGCCTACCTGACCCTCGGCCGCCCGCTGCCCAGCCTGAGCAGCCGCGAAATGCAGCAGCTCGATGTCGCCAGGTCCGCGCTCAACACCGGGGTGGGCCTGCTCACCGCGCAGCTGGGCGCACGCATCGGCCTGGACGATGCCGGCGTGAGCACCTCGCGCGCGCTCGGCGCGGAAGTGCTGGGCATCGGCAAATATCTGTCGCCGAAACTCTACGTCAGCTACGGCGTGTCGCTGCTCGGCACCGGCCAGGTGGTGACGCTGAAATACCTGCTGCGCAAGGGCTTCGACATCCAGATCGAATCGTCCACCGTCGAGAACCGCGCCTCGGTGAACTGGCGCACCGAGAAGTAGCGGCGACCCGCGAGCGCGCCGTCAGCGCGCGATCCGCGCGCCCTTCAGGTGGGCGACGCCCTTGACCACATCGGTCCACACCAGCCACGCGCCGCCGGCATCCACCACCAGCTTCGGGTAGCCGCTGGCAAGGCCGCGGGCGCCCAGCTTGGCGACCTCGATCCTTTGCAGCGCCTTCGACAGGTCGAGCGGGTAGCGCGCCAGCATCAGCGTCTGCCCCTGCGTGTCTTCGCGCAGCCAGGCCACCCACACCTGCTGCGCGTCGATGGCCACCGCGGCGCGGCCCAGCACCGCGGCGCCGGCATCCAGCGTGACCGGCGCGAAGAAGCGCTCGCCGGAATTCGGGCTGCGCGCCAGCCGCAGCGTCGGCGTGCCGCCGGCTTCGCTGTACCAGGCCACTACCGCGGTGTCGCCGGATGCGGCCAGCGCCGGGCCCGCCACCGGGCAGGCGTCGATCTTCCAGCCGTCGGCGTGAACCGGTTTGGGTGCGGTCCAGACGCCATTTTCCAGCCGCGTCACCGCGATGTCGCGGATCTCGTCGTCGCTGCGGTCGCGGTACGCCAGCAGCGGGCCGCGCGCGGTCATCGCCACCGCGGTCTGGCAGCAGTCGCAGGCGCGCGCATCGAGCTGCGCATCGGCGCCGCGGTTCAGGCTCATGTCGAAGCGGTTGGCGCGCAGCTGGGTCGCGCCGGCATGCCCGGCATGGCCCCCGGCCGCGGGTGCCGTGCCATCCTGCGCGCGGCCGTCCAGCCAGGCGATGCCCAGCGCATCGGCACCGTCCGGCCACAGCGCAGCGAAGCCGTGTTCGACCGGCTGCGCGTCGTCGTTGACGCGGGTGATCTGGGTCCAGGCCATGCCGCCGTCGCGTGAGCGCGCCAGCACCACGTCGTAGCCGCCGGCGTCGTCCGGCTGGCGCTGCAGCCACTGCGCCCACAGCGCGCCGTCCGGGGTGGCCAGCAAATGCGGCGTGTCGGCGGCATTGGCGATCAGCGAATTGCCCACCGCGATCGTGCGCGGCTGGCTCTGCCAGCCGGCCCGTTCGGTATAGGAAGCGAACTGCAGCGCGCTGCGGCGGCCTTCACGGCGGTTGATCCAGCTCAGCAGCACGCGATCGCCCGGCGCCAATACCAGGTCGGGGGCCATCGACCCGGCTTCGGCCGGCAGCACCCAGGTCTGGGCCGCGTAGTCGCCGGTGGCGGATTTGGCGGGGGCGGCGTCACGCTTGCAGGCGGCCAGCAGCGGCAGCGTGCAGGCAAGGGCGAAGGCGAAGGCTGTGCGTGTGTTCATGGGCGCAGGATACGCCGGTCGCCGAGCGGCAATGGCTCACCTCGTTTTGCAGGAGCGGCTCAGCCCCGATCCGAACCTTGCGGTCGCGGCTGAAGCCGGTCCTGCGTGGGCAGGCGTGGGCGAGTCACGCCGCGCGTTCGCGCCGCGCCCGCTCCAGATGCACCAGCAGCAGCGAGATCGCCGCCGGGGTCACGCCGGGGATGCGCTGCGCCTGCCCCACGGTCTGCGGGCGCACGCGCTGGAGTTTCTGCAGCACCTCGGCGGACAGCCCGCGCACGCCGGCGTAATCGAACGCCTCAGGGATCGCGGTGGCCTCGTGGCGGCGCTGGCGGGCGATCTCCTCGCGCTGGCGGTCCAGGTAGCCGGCGTACTTGGTTTCGATCTCTACCTGCTCGGCGACCTTGGCGTCGTCCACCGCCGGCCCCAGTTCGGGCACCCGCATCAGCGCGGCGTAATCGAGTTCCGGCCGGCGCAGCAGGTCGAGCGCGCTGTTCTCGCGGCTGACCTCGATGCCGAGGTGGCGCGCCAGCGCCGCGCCCAGCGCATTGTTCGGCGCCGCCCAGAGCGCCGACAGCCGCGCGGTTTCGGCGGCGATGGCATCGCGCTTGCGCGAGAATTTCTCCCAGCGCGCGTCGTCCACCAGCCCGAGTTCGCGGCCCGCCGGCGTGAGCCGCGCATCCGCGTTGTCCTCGCGCAGCTGCAGCCGGTATTCGGCACGCGAAGTGAACATGCGGTACGGCTCGGACGTGCCGTGGGTGATCAGGTCGTCGACCAGCACGCCGAGATAGGCCTCGTCGCGGCGCAGGCTCCACGGCTCCAGCCCGCGCACGCAGCGCGCCGCGTTGACGCCGGCCAGCAGTCCCTGCGCGGCGGCCTCCTCGTAGCCGGTGGTGCCGTTGATCTGGCCGGCGAAGAACAGCCCCGCCACCGCCTTGGTTTCCAGCGAGGCTTTCAATCCGCGCGGATCGAAGAAGTCGTATTCGATGGCGTAGCCGGGGCGGGTGATGTGCGCCTGCTCGAAGCCGCGGATGCTGCGCACCACCTCCAGCTGCACGTCGAAGGGCAGCGAGGTGGAGATGCCGTTCGGGTAGATCTCGCTGACGGCCAGGCCTTCGGGCTCGACGAAGATCTGGTGGCTGGCCTTTTCGGCGAAGCGCACCACCTTGTCCTCGATCGACGGGCAATAGCGCGGGCCGATGCCCTCGATCTGGCCGGAATACAGAGGGCTGCGGTGCAGCGCGTCGCGGATGATCTGGTGAGTGCGCTCGCAGGTGTCGGTGATCCAGCAGCTGACCTGCGCCGGCTGGTCCTCGTGGCGGCCCATGAACGACATCACCGGGCGCGGGTCGTCGCCGGGCTGTTCGGTCATCACCGAATAGTCCAGCGTGCGGCCGTCGATACGCGGCGGCGTGCCGGTCTTGAGCCGGTCCACCACGAAGCGGCCTTCGCGCAGCTTGTGCGCCAGCGCGGTGGACGGCGGATCGCCCATGCGCCCGGCGGCGTACTGGGTTTCGCCGATATGGATCTTGCCGGCAAGGAAGGTGCCTGCGGTCAGCACCACCGCCGGTGCGTTGAAACGCAGGCCGGTATTGGTGATCGCGCCGCGCACCGCGTCC
>JANJSW010000226.1 GCA_024711415.1 Thermomonas sp.
CAAGCGCGTCGAGCGCGGCAACGTCTACGTCGACCTGGGCGGCAACGCCGAGGCGATCATCTCCAAGGACAAGGGCATCCCGCGCGACGTGCTGCGCACCGGCGACCGCGTGCGCGGCTACCTGTTCGACGTGCGCAGCGAGCCGCGCGGCCCGCAGCTGTTCATCAGCCGCGCGGCGCCGGAATTCATGATCGAGCTGTTCAAGCTCGAGGTGCCGGAGGTCGGCCAGGGCCTGGTCTCGATCATGGGCTGCGCCCGCGATCCGGGCGACCGCGCCAAGATCGCCGTGCTCGCCCATGACAACCGCACCGACCCGATCGGCGCCTGCATCGGCATGCGCGGTTCGCGCGTGCAGGCGGTGACCAACGAGCTCAACGGCGAGCGCGTGGACATCATCCTGTGGAGCGACAACCCCGCCCAGTTCGTCATCAACGCGATGGCGCCGGCCGAGGTGCAGTCGATCATCGTCGACGAGGACAAGCACGCGATGGACCTGGCCGTGGCCGAGGAGAACCTCGCCAAGGCGATCGGCCGCGGTGGCCAGAACGTGCGCCTGGCCAGCCGCCTGACCGGCTGGCAGCTCAACGTGATGACCGCCGACCAGGTGCAGGCCAAGTCCGAGGCCGAGCAGGGCGCCGCCCGCCAGCTGTTCATGGACAAGCTGGAAGTGGACGAGGAAATCGCCGGCATCCTGGTCAGCGAAGGCTTCAGCACCGTCGAGGAAGTGGCCTATGTGCCGGTGGCGGAGCTGCTGGCGGTCGAGGGCTTCGACGAGGACATCGTCGAGGAGCTGCGCTCGCGGGCCCGCGACGCGCTGCTCAACGAGGCGCTGGCGGCGGAAGAGAACCTGGAAGAGCACCAGCCGGCCGAAGACCTGCTGTCGCTCGACGGCATGGACGAAACCACCGCCTATGCGCTGGCCGAGCGCG
Organism: Thermomonas sp.; assembly: GCA_024711415.1. Lineage (GTDB taxonomy): Bacteria > Pseudomonadota > Gammaproteobacteria > Xanthomonadales > Xanthomonadaceae > Thermomonas. The sequence continues at coordinate 930 of JANJSW010000226.1, forward strand.
GCGTGCGCACCCGCGAGGACCTGGCCGAGGCGGCTACCGACGAGATCGCCGACCTCGAGGGCATGGGCGAGGAGCGCGCGGCGGTGCTGATCATGGAAGCGCGCAAGCACTGGTTCGAATGACGCCTGGCACGGCGCTGGCCCCGGCCCGCGCTGCCTGATTGGCCGGTGGGCCCGGGCCCGCCCTACAATCCACAGATTCGGTCGCCCGCGTGGCGGCCAAAGACACCGGAAACCGAATGTCGCAGCAAACCACCATCCGCAAGCTGGCCGAACTGGTGAACACGCCGGTCGATAAACTGCTGGAACAACTGGCCGAGGCCGGCATGAAGTTCAGCGGTCCCGACCAGGTCATCACCAGCGCCGAGAAACTCAAGCTGCACGGCTTCCTGCGCCGCGCGCACGGCAAGGCCGACAAGCCCGCCGACGAGGTCATCGCGCCCGGCAAGATCACCCTGAGCCGCAGCCGCAAGCAGGAGATCACCGTGGGCGGCGGTGGCAAGACCGGCCGTGGCGCCAGCACCGTCGAGGTGGTGACCCGCAAGAAGATCACCCTCAAGCCGGGCGAAGGCCGGCCGTTGAGCGCGAACGAAAAGCTGGACGCCGAGCGCGCCGACGCGCTGCGCAAGCTGGAGGAGTCGCGTGCTCGCAACCTCGCCGAGCAGCAGGCGCTGGCCGAGAAGGATCGCCAGCGCGCCGAGGAGCTGGCGGAGATCCGCCGCCGCGAGCAGGAAAGCGCCGAGCGCGCCGCCGCGGAAGCGACTGCCGCCGCCGAACTGGCGCTGGAGGAATCCGGCAAGCCCAAGAGCCACGGCCATGGTCACGGCCATGCGCCGAAGCCGGCCGCGCCGGTGCGGGAAGCCGACAAGGGCGCCGCGCACGTCAAGGGCAAGCCCGCGCACCGTGGTTCGCACGTCATGCAGGCCGGCGTCGAGGACGACGACAGCACCGCGCGTTTCGCCGGCCAGCTGCACCTGTCCCCGTCCGACCGCGCGCGCCGCAGCAATGCGCCGCGTGGCCGCGGCAAGCCGGCCAAGCGTTCGCTGGACCAGTCGCGCACGGGTACCGGCTTCAACAAGCCCACCGCGCCGGTCATCCGCGAAATCGCCATCGGCGACGCGATCACCGTGGGCGATCTCGCCCAGAAGCTGGCGCTGAAGGGCGGCGAAGTGGTCAAGGCGCTGTTCAAGATGGGCGTGATGGCCACCATCACCCAGACCATCGATCACGACACCGCCGTGCTGGTGACCGAAGAGCTCGGCCACAAGGCCGTGCATGCCGATGCCGGCGACGCCGAATCCGAGCTGCTGGCGCACGCCGAGGAAGTGCAGGGCGACAAGGCCCAGCGCCCGCCGGTGGTCACCATCATGGGCCACGTCGACCACGGCAAGACCTCGCTGCTGGACTACATCCGCCGCACCAAGGTCGCCACCGGCGAAGCCGGCGGCATCACCCAGCACATCGGCGCCTACCACGTGACCACGCCGAAGGGCGTGATCAGCTTCCTCGACACCCCCGGCCATGCGGCGTTCACCCACATGCGCCAGCGCGGCGCCAGGCTGACCGACATCGTGATCCTGGTGGTCGCGGCCGATGACGGCGTGATGCCGCAGACGGTGGAGGCGATCCAGCACGCGAAGGCGGCGAAGGTGCCGCTGATCGTGGCCATCAACAAGATCGACAAGTCCGACGCCGACCCGTCGCGGGTCAAGAACGACCTGCTGGCGCACGACGTGGTGGCCGAGGATTTCGGCGGCGACGTGCAGATGGTGGAGCTGTCGGCCAAGACCGGCCTCGGCGTGGACGACCTGCTCGATGCGGTTTCGCTGCAGGCGGAAGTGCTCGACCTGCAGGCGGTGCACGAGGGCCGCGCCACCGGCGTGGTGATCGAGTCCGCGCTGGACAAGGGCCGCGGCCCGGTCGCCACGGTGCTGGTGCAGCAGGGCCTGCTGTCGAAGGGCGACTATCTGGTCTGCGGCATCCAGTACGGCCGCGTGCGCGCGCTGTTCGACGAGACCGGCGGCCAGGTGCAGTCCGCCGGCCCGTCGATCCCGGTGCAGATCCTCGGCCTGTCCGGCGTGCCGGAAGCCGGCGACGATTTCGTCGTCGTTGCCGACGAACGCCTGGCCAAGGACGTGGCCCAGCAGCGCGACACCAAGCGCCGCGAGCTGCGGCTGGTGGCTTCGGCGGGCAACCGCATGGAAGACATCATGGCGCAGATGGGCGAGGGCGCCAGCCAGCTGTCGCTCAACCTGGTGGTCAAGGCCGACGTGCACGGCACCATGCAGGCGCTGCGCGAGGCGTTGACGGGGCTGTCCAACGAGCAGATCAAGATCAACGTGATCGGCTCCGGCGTGGGCGGCATCACCGAGTCCGACGCCACCCTGGCCTCCACCTCGAAGGCCACCATCATCGGCTTCAACGTCCGCGCCGATGCCTCTGCGCGCAAGGTGATCGAGAGCAACGCCATCGACCTGCGTTACTTCTCGATCATCTACGACGTGATCGACCAGGTGAAGCAGATCGCCTCCGGCGTGCTGGGCAAGGAGATCCGCGAGGAGATCATCGGCACCGCCGAGGTGATGGAAGTGTTCCGTCACTCCAAGTTCGGTTCGATCGCGGGCTCCCGCGTGGTCGAGGGCATGATCCGCCGCGGCAAGCCGATCCGCGTGCTGCGCGACGACACCGTGATCTTCTCCGGCGAGCTGGATTCGCTGCGCCGCTTCAAGGAGAACGTGGACGAAGTCCGCAACGGCACCGAGTGCGGCATCGGCGTGAAGGGCTACGACCAGGTCAAGCCGGGCGACAAGATCGAGTGCTTCGAACGCATCGAGGTGCAGCGCACGCTGTAAGGCGTGCCTCCCGCCATGGCGCAGAAATCCTTCCACCGCACCGACCGCGTCTCCGCCCAGCTCCGCCGCGAGCTGGGCACGCTGGTGCACGCGGCCGTGCGCGAGCACGGGCTGGCGTCGTCCAGCGTGTCCGACGTCGAGGTCACCCGCGACATGGCGCACGCCAAGGTGTTCGTGACCGTGCTGCAGCCCGACCGGGCCGCCGAAACGGTCAAGGCGCTGAAGGCGCTGGCGCCGGAGATCCGCTACCAGCTGGCGCGCGCGGTGAAGCTGCGGCACGTGCCGGAACTGCATTTCCACTACGACGAATCGGTGGATCGCGGCGAACGCATCGACAACCTGCTGCGCGACCTGCCCGACCTGCACGGCAGTGGCGACGGCGAATAATCCGCGCGAGCGCCGCCCGCGCACCGTGTTCCGCCGCCTGGACGGCATCCTGCTGCTGGACAAGCCGCAGGGACTGTCGTCCAACCAGGCCCTGCAGCGCGTCCGCCATCTGTTCCGCGCCGAAAAGGGCGGCCACACCGGCAGCCTGGATCCGCTGGCGACCGGGCTGCTGCCGGTCTGCTTCGGCGAGGCCACCAAGATCGCCGGCGGCCTGCTGGGTGCGCGCAAGGCCTACGAAACCGTGGCCCGGCTGGGCGTGGTCACCGATACCGACGACGCCGATGGCCAGGTGCTGCGCGAACGGCCGGTGCCGGCGCTGACCATCGACGCCATCGACGCGGCGCTGAAGACCTTCAGCGGGCGCATCCTCCAGCGTCCGCCGATCTATTCGGCGCTCAAGCGCGGCGGCGAACCGCTGTACGCAAAGGCAAGGCGCGGCGAAACGATCGAAGTGGAGCCGCGCGAAGTGGAGGTGCACGCCTTCGACCTGCTCAACGCCGCCGACCTGCTGGATGGCCAGCTGGAGAACGGCGCTTCGCCCAACCTGCGGCTGCACGTGGAGTGCGGTTCCGGCACCTACGTGCGCAGCCTGGTGCGCGACCTCGGCGAACTGCTGGGTTGCGGTGCCCACGTGGCGCAGCTGCGCCGGTTGTGGGTGGATCCGTTCCGCGAGCCGCGGATGTGGACGCTGGCGGCGCTGGAGGAGCTGCGCGAGCAGGCCGGGGAGCGCGTGCTCGATGCCTGCCTGCTGCCGATCGAGGCCGGCATGGCTTCGTGGCCGGAGGTTCGCGTCAATGCGGCGCAGGCGCATCGGCTGGGACGCGGGCAGGGCCTGCGCGGCCCGTATCCGCCGCGCGGCCGGCAGGTGGCGATCCTGGACGAGCAGGGGCGGGGTCTGGGCCTGGGCGACGTCGACGCCGAGGGCGGGCTGCGCCCGGCCCGGCTGTTCCGCTGGGCCGCCGAGGCCGCGGGGCAGGTCGACGCGCCGCATTGCCCGTGACTGCCTGCGCGGGCTATACTTCCGCTGCTCATCCGGGCAAATCTCCTTTCCATCCGCATCATCACGGCGAGCCGTGCGGTGCGGGCGATGCTCTTTCCGCCCGTTCCTGCCGGCCACGCGACTACGAGGCAACCATGTCCATCGATACCCAGAAAGTCATCAACGAACACAAGCGCGGCGACAACGACACCGGCTCCACCGAAGTCCAGGTCGCCCTGCTGACCGCCCGCATCGAGCAGCTCACCGAGCACTTCAAGGCCCACAAGCAGGACCACCACAGCCGCCGCGGCCTGCTGATGATGGTCAACCGCCGTCGCAGCCTGCTCGACTACCTGCACCAGAAGGATGCGGAACGCTACAAGGCGCTGATCGGCAAGCTCGGCCTGCGTCGCTAAGAGAACACCCACCGCGGCGCAGGAATGCGCCGCGGTTCGTTTTTGCCCTACCGTTCCACCCGATCGCGGCCAGTCCGCAACTCCGCATCGCATGTCGCGATGCAGCGCAGCAAGCGGGGCTTGCCTGCGTCGATGAACCAGTCAAACCAAGGATTCCCAAGTGGCGAAGATCAGCAAGACCTTCCAGTACGGCAACCAGACCGTCACCCTCGAAACCGGCGAGATCGCGCGCCAGGCAGGCGGCGCGGTGATGGTGTCGTGCGATGGCACCGTGGTGCTGTGCACCGCCGTGGCGGCCAAGACCCAGCGCGAAGGGCAGGATTTCTTCCCGCTGACCGTTGACTACCAGGAGAAGTTCTACGCCGGTGGCCGCATCCCGGGTGGTTTCTTCAAGCGCGAAGGTCGCGCCACCGAGAAGGAAACCCTGACCAGCCGCCTGATCGACCGTCCGCTGCGTCCGCTGTTCCCGGAAGAATTCAAGAACGAAGTGCAGGTCATCGCCACGGTGATGTCGCTGAACCCGGAAGTGGACGGCGACATCCTGGCGCTGATCGGCTGCTCCGCCGCCGTCGCCCTGACCGGCGCCCCGTTCCAGGGCCCGATCGGCGCGGCCAAGGTCGG